>CAZHSN010000073.1:10292-17418 GCA_964535125.1 uncultured bacterium | reverse complement strand
CGCGTTATCCGCTGCGACGTGTCTCTGCAGCGGCTGCCCAGCGGCAACTCGATTTTGATCGCCCGGCGTGACTACCTGCCGCCGTTCCTGCAAGGGTTGCCTTCCGACCAGCCCTTGCTGGCAATGGTGCCGCACCCCAATGACAAGGCACACACCGTGTTGGTGGTAACCGGCCCCAATGATGAGGCGCTGATGAAGGCAGCCTGCGCGCTGGCGTTCGCCGACCAGGCGCTGTCTAGCACTCAGGCAACGGTACTTGAACAGATGATCCCGGCGCCGCGCCGACCGTATGATGCGCCGCGATGGTTGCCAACCAACCGTCCCGTACGCTTCGCCGATATCGCTGGAAACAACACCCTCACCCAGTCGGGATTGCGCGGTTTTGCCGTGGCTGTGCCGCTGCGCATGCCACCGGACCTGTTCCTTTGGAACACACGCGGCGTACCGGTGAACCTGTCCTACCGGTACACCCCCGGAAAGGCCAACACAAACAGCCGACTGGACATCCTTGCTGATGACCGGCTGATCCAGTCGTATCCCTTGTTGACTCAATGGCAAACAGCCTCCGAGGCGCGTGCCCAAGCCCGTCCGCCGTACTCCGACTTCCAGAGGACCCGAACATTCTACATTCCACCGGAACTGGCCAATCCGCCGGCGTCGCGGCTTCAGTTCTCCTTCGCGTTTGACTATACGCGAGAGAACCCCTGCGTTGATTTCCCGTTCACCGATTTCCAAGGGCGTATCGATGGCAGTTCGACAATCGATCTCACCGGCATCCCGCACTATGTACGCATGCCGGATCTGGCGCTCTTCGCCCGGCATGGTTATCCCTTCAGCATCATGGCGGATCTGTCTGACACTCAAGTGATCATGCCGCGTGATCCGTCAGCCACATGCGTCGCCACGCTGCTGGAGTTCGCCATCCGCCATGGCGCATATACCGGTCACCCACCCATCCGCCTGGATCTGGCCATCGGCTCGTCTGCCCCGACCGCGGGCAAGCACATCCTTGTCATCGCTGATGATAAAGGCTCCTGTATACCAGCTGAGTGGCACCCCGTAATGCCGTTGCGCCTCACCTCCGATGGCTTTGAGTTGAAGGATTTGAACCGCAGCGACGCATCCGGTGACCGCGACGGATCGCTGCAACGCGAAGAACTCGGTCAGCTACTCGACCGCCAGGATGGACGACTCGGGATCATGGTGTCCTTCGGCACTCCGGGACGCCAGAAACGGGTTGTTGTGGCGCTTTTGGCCACAGACAGTGAGCAACTACGGGCTGTTGCCGACATTCTTGCCAACCCAGACCGCCGTGGTGAGGTACAACGAGATACGGTAGCCGTGGTTGGTCCGATGGAGAAACCCGGCCCGCTGGTGAAGACAGCCCGGTTGGCCGAGGCGTTCTATCTGGGTAAACTACCCGCCATGACCCAGACACGCTGGTGGCTCTCCCAGCGACCGTTGATCTGGGCGGGTTTGATCGTGGCGCTGATTCTTATTGCCGTACTCACCACCCGGCTGTGGCGTCGGCTGCGCGAGCGAGCGAGAGCGGCAACGATGGCTGGAGGGTCCTGATGAACCGTCTGCCGGCGCATCTTGCGCTGTGCACATCGCTGTTGATGTCCGCATCGGTCCACGTTTGGGCGAACCGGATCACAGCGCCGGCATCGTCTCAGCGGCCGACCGCGCGCCGGTCTGCCGGTGTCCCCGTCGACCCCATGCGGTCGTTGAACCGCTATTACGACCTCAAGACCGCGGGCAAGGAAGGAACCGCTTCTGAATGGATCCGACAAGCCGCGTCGGCGCACCCTAAGGCGCTTCAGATCCAACTGGAAGCTGCGAATGATCGGCTAGCCCAACTGGATCAGTCCGGCGCTCTGCCGTATCTGATCCGTGCGGTGGAGCTGGCTCCAGACAACATGCATATTCGCCTGCAGTTGGCCTACACACTGAACATGCTGGGGCGGAATGAAGACGCGATTGACCAGTTTCAGATCGCGTCTGCATCCAGCAACCCCACCATCGCCAACAAGGCCAAAGAAGCGTTGCGTGTACTGACTCCTCCCCCTGTCGAACAACGCGTCGATGAGCCGGGTAAAGCGACTGCGGATGCCCGGCAGGAGGAGAAACCACTGGACTGCACCGCATCCCTGAACCGCTATTATGAACTGAAACTGACCGACAACCCGCAGGCGGCATCGGAATGGATACTCCAGGTGGCGGAACGCTTCCCAGATTGCCGGATGGCGCAGTTGGAAGCAGCCCATAACCTGCTGGCCCACAACGAGCAGGAAAGAGCTCTTGGGTTCCTTGAGATTGCGATCAAGCTTGAGCCGACGGACATGCGAACCCAATTGCAGCCTGGCTTTACGCTCACTGCGCTGGGCCGCATAGAAGAGGCTAAGGCCGCATTTACCGCAGTTTCTGAGTCATCTGATACAGAGAACGCAACCAAGGCTCGCAACGCATTAAATAACCTGTCATCATCCGTGCCCTCTGAACCGTCGACATCAGGCGCCGATCCAACGGTTCTGCCCGATGACTGCACCGCGGCGTTGAACATGTATTATGGCTTAAAATCGGCCGGCCAACCAGATGAAGCCTCTGCCCTGATCCAGCAGATCGCGACGCGTTTTCAAGACAACCGCACCGCCCAGTTGGAAGCGGCGTATAATCGTCTGGCAGCTCGCGACCAATCGGGCGCGCTGCCGTATTTGAGCCGGGCCGTTGCATTACAGCCCGCTGACTTGAAAACCAGGCTGCAGCTGGCATACACGTGGAATGCGCTGGGACGAAACGACAAAGCCGTAGAAGAGTTCCGCATAGTCTCCCGATCGGACGATCCGGAACTCGCCGGACCCGCGCGGAAAGCGTTGCGGAATCTCGGTGTGCCACAAACCGGCGACCGGTTCAACGAGATAGGCATCGACTCCACATATATGGATCGCGGGCAGAACCTGTTGACGCAAGCGACCGCCAAAACGGGCATCTCGCTCACAGAGACATTGTCAGCGTATATCGGACTACGAGTATCACGCGACAGCAGATCATCTGAAGGTGTGAACCCCATTATCTTCAGTGACAACGCCATCACCCTGGCGCTTGGCGTCCGGTACCGTCCATATCGGTCACCGTTTGGCCTGTTCGCCGAGCAGGGGTTGGCGTACCGTCTCGTAAAACCCGTTAGTGACTCCCGGTTCGTCAATGACACACGTATCGTGGCTTACTTCAGTGATCGGCTCGGCGCACCGCCCACCCAGTCAGGCCTGTTCCTTGATACATATGCCGACGCGGGTTTTTACAGCCGTTACCAGAACAACGGCATCGGCTTTCTGCGTGTCCGGGGCGGCCAGCGATGGCTCAGTCCTGCAGGAAGCATCGACGTGTATGGGGTCGCCAAACTCACCGGGGACACCCAGGGCGTCTACTACAACCGGCAGATCACCGGAGGGCTTGGATTGGTCTGGCGTCCACCGGCATCCAGCGCGATCCTCCGCTTGGAGTGGCTTGAAGGGTATTATTATGGCAGCGGTTCTTCTGCGCCTCGCGGTCGCCGAACGTTCACCGATCTGAGAGCCGGTATCGAGTGCTTCGTTCAGCCATAGACAACCTTTCCGAGCGCACCAAACGCCTGAGCGCGCTGTCACTGCAGGCCGGGTTCCTGCAGCTCCTGTCCATCGTGCTGGCTGCGTTGGGGATTCTGTTCCTCATCTGGGCGCTCGGTGACTTTTTCGCCAGCAGGGAAGCCACTTGGTGGGATCCTATCGGTGTGGTGGTTGGCTGGCTGCTGGCTGTGGTATCGGTGCTGTTTCTGGTATCCGGGCTGGATGACCTGTTCATCGATATCGTCTACTACTCCCGCCATTTGCTGCTGCCGTTGCTGAATAAGAACCACCTGCGGGTTCGCTTCACGCTGGAAGAACTGCGCGCCAAGCCAGAGCAACCCATTGCGCTGATGATCCCGTGCTGGCGGGAAAGCGCGGTCATTGGCGCAGCGATTGAACACAACATCCAGATCCTGGAGTACAACAACTACGAAGTATTCGTTGGCGTGTATCCCAACGACCAGGCAACGATCGACGTTGTCAACGAAGCTTCCGCGCGTTTCCCCAACGTGCATGCCGTTGTCGCGGCTAACCCTGGCCCTACAAACAAAGCGGATAACCTGAACAACATGTACAAGGGTATACAGCTGCGGGAACAACAGAAGGGTGAGCGCTTCGAGATCATCATCATGCATGACGCGGAAGATGTCATCCATCCCCAGGCGCTGAAACTCTACAACCTGTTGATGCCTGAGGCCGATATGGTTCAGATACCCATCTTCCCGCTGGAAGTGGACTACATGAACTTCACCCACTGGATGTACAACGACGAGTTCGCCGAGTACCATACCAAGGATGTCGTTTCCCGTGACATCATCGGCGGGATCGTACCATCGGCAGGGGTGGGTACCGGGTTTTCACGGCGCGGTCTCGAGGAACTATCTACCCTGTACGAAGGACATGTGTTTGAGACCAACTCGCTCACCGAAGACTACGCGGTCGCTGTGCGGATGCGCAAGCACAACCTGAGGTCCATTTTTATCCAGCAGTTTGTTCCGCGCACGCAAAAACGGCGGCGTTGGGGGCTGTTCGGCGAAGAGGTCACCCGATCATATTGGGAGTGGATCGCCACCCGATCGTTCTTCCCGACTACATACCGCACGGCGGTCCGGCAACGGTCCCGATGGATCCTGGGTATCGTGTTCCAGGAGTGGCGTAATATCGGCTGGTTTGGTGGTCCGGCAGTGCGTTATTGCCTCTGGCGTGATCGGAAAGCCGTTTTCGGCAACGTGGTCGCCGTGATGGGGTACATCGTGTTTCTCTACGCCGTGATCTACGGTATCTGGTACGCGACGTCGCCGGAAACGCTAGTGATGCCCATTCTGCTCACGCGCGAGAGCTGGTTGAACTACATCCTGGTGGCCAACCTGCTGCTGTTGCTAGGGCGCTCCATCCAGCGGTTCATTGCCACCAACAAGCTGTACGGCCCCGTTCCGGCGATGCTCAGCCTGTTACGCACGCCGTACGCGAATGTGGTGAATTTCCACGCCATGTACCTGGCCTTCACACAATACCTTCGCGGTCTGGCCGGCAAGGCGCCGGTGACATGGGATAAGACCACAAACCGGTTCCCGACGCTGGGGCAGGTCCAACCCCCTACCCGGCGGATTGGCGAGATCCTGGTATCCCATGGGTTGATCACACCCGAACAGCTGCAGACCGCTCTGGAAACCCAGAAAGCGACGCCAGAAAAGCTGCTGGGCGAGATCATGATGGAAGCCGGCTGGATCACCCGCGAGCAGTTGGTTCGGGCGCTTGGTATCCAGTTCCACATCCCATATGTGGAACTTACCGATGACCTGCTGAGCACCCGTGAGTTGTCCGGTCTCAGCCTGGAAGACCGTGACGCACTCTACGACGCTGGCATCATTCCCGTATGGATCCGTGGCGAACGCCTGCTGATCATTCTGGCAGATCCGGCCAATGCGTTTATCCTGTCCGGAGTGGTGGACATCCTCAGTGAATACCAATTGCAAATCGGTTTGGCGGATCCGGATGATATCGACCGGTTCATCGTCGTGCTGAAGCAGCGTCTAGCTGATGAGCGGCTCAAGGATCAGGCACAGCCCTCCACGGGCGTTGCGACACCGCAGAGTCAGCCCGCCTCGGACGGCGGCGCTCCAACGGACGGCGACTAAAGACGCAACTTACTCCGAATCGATCACACGGCGCACGGAACTGACCAACTGCGTGGCGTTATATGGCTTGGCCAGAAACGCCTTTACACCCAACCCGCTGAACCGTTCGGTCACTTCTTTTTGGTCATACCCGGAGCAGAGAACCACCGGCACATCCCGTCGCACGCGTTGCATCTCTTCATACGCTGCTCGGCCATCCATCTCGGGCATCGTCAGGTCCAAGATCACACACTGATATCGATCCGGATCCTCAGAGAACAGCTCGACGGCCTCACGTCCGTTCTGGGCCGTGATCACCTCAAACCCGTTTCGTCCCAGTATGCGGGTTCCCAAGTCGCGAATGAGCGCTTCATCATCGACCAGCAACACGAGGGGAGTGCTGCGTTGCGGCCGCTCCAACGACTGTGTGACCGCCGGGGCGTGGTCCCTCTCTGGCAGTGTGGCATGGCTCTTCGGGAAGCATATCTGAATACGTGTTCCCTTACCTGGTGCGCTCTCTACGAACAAGGCCCCCCGGTGTCCTCGGACAATGCCCTGCACCGAAGCCATGCCCAGTCCACGGCCGACAAACTTGGTGCTGAAGAACGGCTCAAACAGGCGGGACAGCGTCTCTCGATCCATGCCACAGCCGGTGTCCTCCACCTCCAGGTACACGTAGTCTCCCGGGGTCGGTGCGCCACCCAGTTGATTGGTTCTCAGCAGTTCCGGAGTCAGTTCTATGAGGCCGGTTCGCAGCCAAATCGTGCCCGGTTCCTGTCCTAACGCTTCACTGGCGTTGGTGACCACATTCATCACTACTTGCTGCAGGTGTGATGGATCGACCTCTATGGCTGGGAGTCCCGAAGCCAACTCAGTCTGCAGGTCTGCCAGCTTACTAATGGTGCTGCCCATCAGGCCCATCATACCCTGCACCGCTTCGTTCAGATCAACCACTTGCACCGAGAACTTGCCGCGTCCCGAATAGGCCAGCATCTGATGCGTCAGCCGAGACGCACGATCCACCGCGCTGCGAATGTTGTCCAAGCTGTTTTGCGCTGTGCTGCCTGGCGGCAGGTCGGCCATGGCCAGTTCGGCATTACCCAGTATTGCGACTAGCAGATTATTGAAGTCGTGGGCGATGCCTCCGGCCAGCACTCCAAGGCTCTCCAGCCGCTGGGACTGCCAGAGCTGCCGTTCCAACTCCATCCGCTTCTCTTCCGCGCGTTTTCGGTCGGTAATGTCGATGTTGATTCCCAACACGCCAACTATCTGTCCGTCGTTGCGCACCGGATTGGCCAGATCAAGAAACCAACGCGACTCATCCCCGACGAGTGCTTCGCTTTCGCCATGCGCTGTGTGGCCCGCGTTTGCTTGCTCAATAGAGGATTCCCATGCACGCAACAT
>CAZHSN010000073.1:0-10282 GCA_964535125.1 uncultured bacterium | reverse complement strand
GTAAAAGATGGAGCCACCTCTTCGGGTTTGCGCCCGACCAGTTTCCCGAAGACACGCTCGCACGCGGAGTTCTGCAGGACAAACACACCGTCACGTCCCAGCATCCACAATGGAAACGGCAGACTCTCAATGGCGGCGTTCAATCTGGCCTCGCTCTCCCGGAGGCGCTCTTCGGTGCCCTTCAGCGAAGAGATATCTTGCAGTATCCCCAGTATACGTCCAAGAGTGGCCTCCCTGTCGCCAGGCCGCTGATCTCTGCGGGCTCTCAATAGGCACCAGACCCAGCGCCCCTCTCGATGCCGAAGCCGGAACTCCAACTCAATGAATGGCTGCGTTCCGGAAGCCAGTTCCGTCAACTGACGATAAACCCGTTCTTTGTCCTCCGGATGGATAATGCGCGAGAACCACTCCTCAACCCGGCCTCGCGCTTCATCCGGATGGATACCTACCAGCGTGGCGGCGCGGTCATTAACGACAATGGCTCCGGTGTCCAAATTCCAGTCAAAGTAGGCCAGGTCGCCCCCCCAAACAACCAACTCTAACCGGTTCTCTGCTTCTTTCCGTCGGGTTTCTTGTAGACGCTTTTCACTGATGCTGCGCAGCACCACTGCCAGAAGCGCCGGGTTAATATCATCCTTGACAATGTAGTCGTCCGCACCGGCGTGCATGACCTCAACTGCCACGCGCTCATCGCCCTGCCCCGTCAACATGATCACGGGCGTCGTGATCCCCATACCGCGGACTTCACGCAGGACCTCGAGGCCCGTGGTCGTCTGCAGCCGATAATCCAGAAACATCACATCATACGCTTCCGACATCAGCAGCGATCGCGCCGACGGCCAATCCGACGCTTCATCGATGCTTACGCGCAACTCTGGTACACGCGCCAGATTGCGCTTCAACACCATCTGGTCGGTACGGTCATCATCCAGTGACAGTACACGCAGGGCAGTTACGCTCAACGGTCCGCTCCTATGGCGGTGCGATGCTCAGTGAGATCAGGACGCAACCCACCATAGTAATAGTATATCCGCCATCTCTCGCATGGCGCATCATATGACCGTGAGGCCTGTTCGTCTCACATTACGCTCCCCCACACATCATATTTATTAATACATGAATTGATTTTTTTGATTTTTGTGGTATCATTAGGTGTAATTCTGAAGGGAGGCGCCACATGAACGATTGGCATACGCTGACTCGGCTGACCAACGGACGGCCGCTGGTGGTTGAGAGGGTTCGGCTGGCTGACAGCGGGATCGCCATAGAGGGGCAGTTCACCCTGCCGGTGCTGGCCAGCCTCTCGGATGCCGACCAGGTCTTCGTGGCGGCGTTCGTGCACGCGCATGGCTCCATCAAGGAGATGGAACGTCTGTTCGGCGTCAGCTACCCGACCGTGAAAAACAGGCTCAACGCGCTGAGCGCCAAACTGGATGCGTTACGACCGGAGCCTGTGCAGTCTGAACCCGAATCCCGGTCTTTGGACGATCTGCTGAGCAGACTGGAAAGCGGCCAGATCACAGCGGATGAGGCGCTGAAGGAGCTTCAACGTTGATCCCGCCGGTGTTGGTGCTGCTGCATCTTCCCGTGCGCAGACCCTGCGGTCTACGCATATGGATCCCAGTGGTGTTGTTCTGGCCGCTGCTGCTGGTTGGATACATGCTGTGCGTACCCTGCCTGATGGTAATGGATCTGGTACACGCCAAGCGGTCGGGCCGACTGGTGGATCCGAACAGAACACTGGCCATACCCTCGACATCCTGGCGCGCGCTGTGTGCGCTGCGCGGACTGCACGTGGATCTGCCGATGGACCACATTACGGCTCGCATCTACTAGAAACGGAGAACACTTCCATGAACGAACGCGAACGCATCCTGCAGATGGTTGCCGACCACAAGCTGACCGTAGACGAGGCTGCGGCGCTGCTGCAAGCGCTGTCCACACCAGGAAGCCCTGGCGCTGACCTGCCGGCTGTACCGGATTCCCCCGGGCGGTATCCAAAGGCCAGTCCTAAGTACCTGCGGGTTCAGATCACCGAACACGGGCAGGACAAAATCAACATCCGGGTACCGGTACAGCTCATCCGCGCCGGGGTGCAATTGGGCGCACTGCTGCCGCCGGAGGTTCAACAGCGCATGGGTGAACACCAGTGGAATATGAACCTGGGCAATATCAAACCGGAGAACATCGACGCGTTTATCGAAGGGCTGTCTGATCTGGAAGTCAATGTTCAAGAGCAGGCCGATGGCGTGCAGATCCGGGTCTATTCCGAATAGCCGTTACCGTCGACCGGGTCGTACAGGAACGAATCACCGTGCCGTGCGACCCGGGAGTCCATTCTACACCACATCCACTCCGGCAGGATTCCCTCACCAACACCCCGAATCTGGTGTCAGCCGGTTCATAACCGGCACATCGGAGGCGTAACATGACCCCATCCACTCAGACAATCGGCGTGATCGGCGCAGGCGCCATCGCGCAGCAGCATCTACAGGCCATCAGCGGCGATATGGCTGTCACCCGAGTCATCGTGGCCGATACCGACCCGGCGCGTCTTGCGGACGTAGCGCAGCGTTACCGGGTACATCAAACGGTAACCGACTACAAGTCGATTCTCAACGACCCTTCCGTCGACGCAGTGATCGTCTGCCTGCCCCACTGGCTGCATGCCCCGGTCACCCTTGAAGCGCTCTCAGCCGGCAAGGATGTGATTGTCGAAAAACCGATCGCCACCACACTGGAAGACGCACGTGCAATGATCGCCGCTGCCGACAGCGCGGGCAAGCGGCTGTACGTCTCACTAAACCAGATGTTCTTCCCGTGTCACCGGGAGGCGCACCGGCTGGTGCGCGAGGGCGCTATTGGCCGGCCGTTCATGATGCAGATGGTCTGCGTGGGCAGCGCGATGGTGGAGTTCAACGAGCCGGACAACTGGAAGGGACACCCGATAAAGGCCGGCGGAGGTGTGCTGATCGACACTGGCAACCATTTCAACTACCTGACACTCTACCACTGGGGACGTCCCGTCGCCGTACGCGCCACCGGGCTTCAGGCCGCCGTCACGGCAGACAACAAAGCGGAAGACACCGGCTCGGTGATCCTGGAATACCCGGACGCTCTTGTGTCTCACACGCTGACCTACGCTGCCATGGGAAGCTTCTGGCAGGAGTACTGGCATATAGTCGGTACTGAGGGGTGTATCCGGGGTTCACATGACAACACAGCGCCGCTGATGCTCACGACCCGCCATCAGACGTCCGTCATTGAACTGCCCGCGCTTGAGCCGAACTGGTTCACTTGGACGGTGGGGCAGAGTTGCCTGCATGCGCTGGAGTGTCTGCGTACAGGTGCGCCGTTCGAGGTGCAGCCGCAACAGGCCGTAGGCGCGTTGGAAATGGCGCTGGCCGCCTACACATCTGCGCAGAGCGGCCAGCGGGTCTTGCTCGACTGAGTTCTGGCGGATCTTCCGGCGGGTTGATCCGCCGGAAGATCAGATCATCACCGGGTAGCTTTTCAGCACTTTCAGGTAATTGGCGCGGGCAAACGCGGCGGGCTCGGCCACGTGCTTCTGGCTCATGCTGCCAATGCACTGCCGGGCGCTGTCATACTCGTGCTCTTCCAGCCAGGCGGCCATCTCGTCACGCACCTGAGCGATACGCTGCGGACCGTTGTGCAGCAGTTCGGAGCACATCATCACCACGTTCGCGCCGGCCATCAGACCCTTCAGGGCGTCCTGCGCGTTGTGTACGCCGGTAGTCAACGCGAGGTCACAACCCACCCGTCCATGCAGGATCGCCACCCAGCGCAACGGCAGCCGCATCTCTTCGGAAGTGCTCAACTGCAGGCTGGGCACCACATCCAGCGCGTCCAGATCCAGGTCGGGCTGGTAGAACCGGTTGAACAGCGAGAGCGCGTCTGCGCCGGATTCGGACAGACGACGGGCCATCCAGGCGACGCTGCTGAAGTACGGACTCAACTTCATCGCGACCGGAATGGTCACCGACTTCTTGACATCGGTCAAGACATCCACATAGATCTGTTCAATCTCGGTGCTGGATATCTGCTCCTCTGTGGGCAGGTAGTAGATGTTCAGTTCGAGTCCATCAGCGCCGGCGTCCTGGATCTGACGGGCATACGAAACCCAGCCGCCGGTAGATACGCCGTTCAGGCTGCCGATGATCGGCAGACCGGTGGATTCTTTGCCCTGTCGGATAAGATCCAGGTAGACATCCGGACCGATCCGGTAGGACTCAGCCTCCGGGAAGTAACTGGTTGCCTCCGCATAGCTCTCGGTACCATGCGTCAGGTAGTGGTTCAGTGCGTGGCTCTCCATCGCCAGCTGTTCTTCAAACAGCGAGTGCATCACGATTGCGCCCGGGCCTGCCTCGGCGAGTCGCTTGATGCCGTCCAGCGAATATGTCAACGGAGAGGAAGAGGCCACCAGCGGATTGCTCAGCTCCATCCCCATATAGGTGGTTCGAAGATCCATTCGAGTTATTCCTCCTTGGCGTCAGCGCTCCGGGGGCGCAGGAACACGCCCCCGGACGGGCTCGCTCATTCGGTCGCGTTGTCGGTTGCCAGTCTCCGGTAGAACGCCCATCGCTCGTCTACATCCTTCTGCCCTTCGGCTGCCAGGAAGGCGGCTGCCTCGGGGTTGGCCTTCATCAGGATCTGATACCGGCCTTCGGTTGTGATGTAGTCTTTCAGAGGGATCTTCGGGCCGGGGCTATCCAACTGGAAGGGGTTCTTCCCTTCCGCCTTGAGAGCCGGATTGTACCGGTACAGCGCCCAGTGACCGCTGTCCACAGCCAGCTTATGCTGCTGCAGTCCCATCGACATGTCGATGCCGTGGTTGATGCAGTGGCTGTAGGCGATGATCAGTGACGGGCCGTCCCAAGCCTCGGCTTCCTGAATGGCGCGCAACGTCTGCGCATCGTTGGCGCCCATGGCCACCTGAGCCACATACACGTTGCCGTAACGCATCACCATCGCGCCCAGGTCTTTTTTGCCGCTGGGTTTACCGCCGGCTGCGAACTTGGCCACCGCCGCATACGGTGTCGACTTGGAGGCCTGACCACCCGTGTTGGAGTACACTTCCGTATCCAGCACCAGGATGTTGATGTTAGCGCCGGAGGCCATCACGTGATCCAGACCGCCGTAGCCGATATCATACGCCCAGCCAGCGCCGCCAAACGCCCAAACCGACTTCTTCACCAGATAGTCAGCCACGGCGGCGAGATCCTTCGCATACGGAGCATCGATACCGGACAGCACATCCTTCAGCTGACTCACTAACTGGCGCTGCTGGGAGATACCGGCCTCGGTACTCTGGTCGGTGTTCAGCAACGCATCAGCCAGTTCAGCGCCGATCTGATCTCTGTGGGCGGTGATCAGGTCTCGGGCAAACGATGCCTGCGCATCGATAGCCAGCCGCATTCCCAGCCCAAACTCCGCGTTGTCCTCGAACAACGAGTTACTCCAGGCCGGCCCGCGTCCGTCGCGGTTCTTCGCGTATGGCGTGGTGGGCAGGTTGCCGCCGTAGATGGACGAGCAGCCGGTGGCGTTGCCGATCACCATGCGGTCGCCGAACAGCTGAGTGATCAGCTTGATATAGGGTGTCTCACCGCAGCCCGCACACGCACCGGAGAACTCGAACAGCGGCTGGAGCAGTTGGGCCTTTTTCACGTTGTTGTAGGCGACCGACCCGTCTCGCGGCGCTTCCGGAAGGTTCAGGAAGAACTCCCACTTGGCCGGCTCGGTGGCGCGTAACGGTATCTGCGGCGCCATATTCACCGCGCGGCGGCTGACGTTCGTCTTGTCCTTAGCGGGACAGCTGTTGACGCATAACCGGCAGCCCGTGCAGTCTTCAATGGCCACAGCGATGGTGAAGAGACGATCGGGGAACTCACGCCAGCCCTTGGCTGGAGCGGTCTGGAAGCCTTCGGGGGCGCCCTTCAGGTCTTCGGCAGTCACCAACTTGGCGCGCAAGCAGGCATGCGGGCAGACCAGCACGCACTTGCCGCACTGGATGCAGACCGACGGATCCCACTGCGGTACTTCCAGCGCGATGTTGCGCTTCTCCCAGCGGGCGGTGTCGGTGGGGAACGTGCCATCGATCGGCATGGCGCTCACGGGCAACTGATCACCGCGTCCGGCGATGATCTCCGCCGTCACCTTCTGCAGGAACTCGGGCGCCTCGGCCGGCACCGGCGGACGCAGATTGTGATCACTGGTCACGCTGGCCGGTACGGCTACTTCGTGCAGATGGTCCAGCGCCGCATCGACGGCCGCGTAGTTCTGCTGGACCACCGCATCGCCGCGCTTGCCGTAGGTCTTCTTGATCGCCTTTTTGATCTGTGCGATCGCCTCATCCCTCGGCAGTACACCAGAGATGGCGAAGTGGCAGGTCTGCATGATCGTGTTGATGCGAACGCCCATGTTGGTCTTCTTGGCCACATCATACGCGTTGATCACGTAGAAGCGCATCTTCTTGTCAATCATCCGCTGCTGGGTGATCCGAGGCAGATGATCCCAGACCTCTTCCGCCGGGAACGGGCTGTTGAGCAGGAAGGTGCCGCCGTCCGCCGCGTTGGCCAGTACGTCATGCGTATTCACAAACTCGAACTGGTGCACCGCCACGAACTGCGACTTCTGAATCAGATAGGTGCTGCGAATGGGCTTGGAGCCGAACCGCAGATGACTGACTGTCATCGCTCCGGACTTTTTCGAGTCATACACGAAGTAGCCCTGTGCGTAGAAGTCGGTCTCTTCGCCGATGATCTTGATCGAGTTCTTATTGGCTCCCACGGTGCCATCAGCGCCCAGACCCCAGAACATGGCGCGCTTCACATCATCGGTTTCGGTAAAGAAGTTGGGATCGACGGGCAGGCTGCTGCCGGTGACATCATCCACGATGCCCACCACGAAGTGGTTCTTCGGCTGAGAAGCGCTCAGGTTATCCAGCACCGCCTTGACTTGCGCGGGGGTGAACTCCTTGGAGGAGAGACCGTACCGACCGCCCACAATGGCGCGCAGGGCGGGGAACTGCTTTACCGGGGAGGCCGCCATCAGGTTCTCACCCACGGCGGTCAGCACATCCTGGTAGAGCGGTTCACCGGCGGCGCCAGGTTCCTTGGTGCGGTCCAACACAGCGATCGCCTTCACAGTGGCAGGGATCGCGGCCAGCAGATGCTTGGCGGAGAATGGCCGGTACAGTCGGACTTTGATCAACCCGACCTTTTCGCCACGCGCCATCAGCGCATCGATGGCCTCCTCGGCCGCTTCGCACCCGGACCCCATCATGATCACGACGCGCTCAGCATCCGGCGCACCATAATAGTCGAACAGATGGTAGGCGCGGCCCACGACTTCGGCAAAGCGGTCCATCGCCAACTGCACTTTGTCCGGGGCTTCGTTGTAATAGGTATTGCAGGCTTCACGGGCCTGGAAGAACACATCCGGATTCTGAGCGGTACCGCGCATCACCGGACGGTCCGGCGAGAGGCTGCGGGCGCGATGTTCAGCAACCAGTTGATTATCGATCATCGCACGGATATCATCGTCGGTTAACTGCTCGATCTTCTGCACTTCGTGTGAGGTGCGGAAGCCATCAAACGCGTGTACGAAGGGCACGCGTGTCTGCAGTGTCGCCGCGGTGGCGATCAGCGCGAGGTCATGCACCTCTTGCACCGAGTTGGAGAACAACAGTCCCCAGCCGGTACTGCGTGCAGCCATCACGTCGCTATGGTCACCGAAGATCGAGAGCGCATGCGTGGCCACGGTACGGGCGGACACATGGAACACCGTGCTGGTCAACTCTCCGGCAATCTTGAACATGTTGGGGATCATCAGCAGCAGCCCCTGGCTGGCTGTGAACGTGGTGGTCAGGGCGCCTGCCTGCAGCGAGCCATGCACCGCTCCGGAGGCGCCTCCTTCGCTCTGCATTTCGCGCACGATGGGCAGACCGCCCCAGATGTTGCGCAAACCTTTGGCAGCCCATTCATCCGACCATTCGCCCATGGGCGATGAGGGGGTGATGGGATATATTGCTATGACTTCACTGGCCCGATAGGCAACAGAAGCGGCAGCTTCGTTCCCATCGATAGTGACCTTCGGACGTGCCATATGGCTTTATCCTCTCTCCAGCGCTATGCGTGATCGTCAGGCCTGTGGGGGGGCGAAACGGGGATGTGCAGCAGCCGGAGACCGGCGGGCGCTGCACGCATCACCAGATATCTATCATACAGCAGAACGGCCTGCCATTGCCTGCGGGCAGATGTACGTTAAGATGCTGGGCAGGCTCTGTTTTGAACCGGACCTGCCGTATCGCGTGGTGTCGATTGGCTTCACGGAAGACCGCCACGCGCTACCGGCTGAACCATAACCATAGCAGTCTCTGAGGTGTAGTGCGCGAGCTATTCACAGATAGACCCCGGAAGGCTGTTAATATAACGCCACAGCAGCATGAGTCCAATCTTACCCAATATCATGTATGTGAGCCACACAACACTTGGTTCGAGTACGGTTGATTGATACTGCAGTTCGTCAGGAAACACACGCATCCAGTTGGGATTGAACACCCAACATACAGGGTAAGCGGCCAACAACAACGCTCTGAACCCACCAATGATCACCTGCGACAATGCTACCGCGAGTATCAGTTTCCAGGTAATCCTGCAGCATATTACCCAGAACGATGTCAGCACCAATGGCAGAAACCAATCATTGCAATCACGCATACCGAAGTAAGCGCCGCCAATAATGTTGATTGACAAGATCAATACCGATGTAATAACAACTCCGACTATTCCGTTATTATAAATAACACAGTACATTCGATCTATATATGTCTTCATAGTCTCTTTCTCTTACCAATATCAACGATGAGCTTCAACACGTCATATGACACTACATGCGGCAATGAGTGGTATGTGCCGGCTCGACCATGCACCGATGACAACCCAACCCTGCGACCACTAATATTGTATGCGCTTGTAATGGAGTTGCCAAATATGTCTACGTACCGTTGATGCAACAAATAACCGTTTTTCACATAAACATACCCACCGTTAAACACAATGCGTTTCACGGCGCCATTTGGAAGCATATACTCCGCTACGTTACCAAATGTGCACACGGGAACGCCATCCACAAATCCTAATATGAACCTCTTGTACATATCTTCAACAGCATACCCTCCTCTGTACATATCTTGTACAGTATAACCTCTATACCAATGTTTTGGCAGGTCATTTACAGATACTTGACAAGCCCCATGCACACCATTCGATTCAATCAACATGGTTGTATCCACACTCGTCACATGGCGTGCATCATTTCCAGCACACTTGAAACCGTTTCGAATGATCGATTCTTTCACCACATCATGTCTTTCTGACCTATAGATGGGATTCAACTCGTAATACTTACCATCCAACGTCAACAATACGCACTTACTGTTTGCACTTTCTTCGCTCCACACTACAAGCACGCTGTTAATGCCAGTACACATTATATGCGCTTTACCAGTACATATGTAGTACGGAGACATACCATCTCTATATACATACAGTATGGGACCTAAAGACTCTTTATACCGATCCATATGAGGCACTATGCCTCTATAACGATTGATATGTTTGGTTATGTATATGGGCGGATATTCCGTGATTCGTCTATTCATGGAACAGCTCTATATATGGCCAGAACAACGCTCGACCAAGCTCCCTAAACGCCGCTCTTCTTGTGTACTCACCGATACCATAAGTTATTACCTCAGCACATGACCACATAGCTCTGGCCCATGTACCACATGCCTCAATGTACCAATATACTGGCCATCTATCCCACCGCTCAGATTTGGCGTATTTATTTACACAACTACATAAGGCCTTATCGAAATCTGGGTTCCAATCATACTCTACAACATTTATCCATTGCGTTTGTTTTGCCATCACAGGCCTTAATCGATCACCATCATTCTGAACTATCGAACCGGGATATAGACCCCACCCATATGACACTACATCTTGCGGCACATCGGTTTTATTACACTTGATCCTACAGGGTTGGAAAAATCTTAGGAACACGTGATCGTAGTACCAGTTACCTATCCTACCCACCTTTACGATGGCCGCTTTCCCACTCGGATCCACCGCAGTCATCACTCTCCCGCTGACATACGAGTACCAATTCACGCCATCGAGCACCGGGTCACGCTGGGTGAATACGCCGGTCGCGGGGTTGTAGAACCGCACGCCCAGCTGCAGCAGCGGCATGTTCG
>CAZHSN010000072.1:0-17689 GCA_964535125.1 uncultured bacterium | reverse complement strand
GCCGCTGTGGCGGCCATACACTATTGTTACAGACACGCCTGACAGCTGGACGACAAGCGCCTGCCTGCGCCCGTTATACTGAACTCTATGGGAGGATATGCACCATGTTCGCGATACTATGCGTTTCATTGGTCTTGTGTGCGGTGACAGTGACCGCTGCTCCAGCCGTGATACCGGTGTCTCAGTATGGAGCGCGTCCGGACGGGAGCGATTGCCGGGAGTCGATCCAACGGGCTGTCCAAGCGGCCGCACGTGTGAGCGGTCCCGTTCGGATCCAATTCGCTGCCGGACGGTACAGGGTGGGAGCCCCGGCGGGTGAACCGGCTATCTCGCTGGATGGCATGCGGGATGTGACCCTGGCCGGCGTCCCCGGCCGTACCACGCTGGTGCTGACCCGAACAGGACGGCCGCTGATACAAGCGGCCAACAGTCAACGTGTGACAATCCGCGATCTCATCCTTGATGCGGACCCGCTGCCGTTCACACAGGGAGTGATCACCGCTGTCGACCCGGAGCCCGGCGCGATTGATGTGCGTATAGACGCGGGATTTCCGCAGATGTCCGATGACCAGTTCGCCCGCGCCAAGAACATGTATGAGCGATGGGGTATGGTGTTTGAGCCCAAGGAACGCTCGTTGAAGCGAGCCGTGGGCGATGCCTATTTTATCAATTCCTGGAAACTGGTGACGCCGGGCGTGTGGAGGCTGTATGCGCCTCAGGACAACCCGGGACAGTGGAAGGGGGTGACGCCGGGTGATCGATACGTGCAGTTGGCGCGGAGCTCCGGTGGAACGGTGTCGATCTGGCGATGCAGTGATGTGCTGCTGAGCAATCTGGTGTTCCATGCCTCGGCCGGACTGTGTGTCGCACTGGTGGAGAACGAGGGTGAGCTACGCGTTCATCGTGTTCAGGCGCGCTTCACCCGCGGCAGCCGACGGTTGATCACCAGCTGTTCCGACGGGATCCACTGCCAAGGTAACCGTTCGGGACCCGTGATTGAGCGCTGTTATTTCGAAGGGTTGGCGGATGACTCCATCAATATCTACGGCGCGGCGTCGATTGTGGCGGAGCAGCCCAGGCCCGATCAGCTGAGGCTGCATCGTGGTCCCGCTCATCGTGTCGGTGACTTGTTGCAGGTCTTCGACAGCTCCAGGGCTCATGTGGTCGCCAATGTCACGGTGACCGACGTGGAGGAGTCCGACGGATCGCGTCTGTTGACGGTGTCCGAGGCGTTGCCTGCGTTGCGGTGCGGGGCCGATCATCGGTCGGCGGACACAGTGTACAACCTGTCAGCCAGTGGCAGCGGGTTTGTGATCCGCAACAACGTCATGCGCGGTCATCGACGGTTTGCGGTCAACGTCAAGGGCGGCCCCGGCCTGGTGGAGAACAATCTGTTCGATGAGACGCTGGGATGGGGGATGGTGGCCAGTAATGATGCCGACTGGCCCGAAGGGCCGGTGGTGCGCGACCTGGTGATCCGGAACAACACGTTTCGCGGGACCGGCAAGCTCAGCCATTACCACAAGATGCCTGTCGGTGCAGCCCTGCGCGTGGGTGGTTATGGTGACCACGGGCGCTGGTCGCCGGGACGCGCAGCGCGCGGCATCCGGATTGAGGGCAACACATTCATTGATCCGCCGGGGCATGCGATCTTTGCGGCGGGCGTAGACGGTTTAGCGGTGTTCGACAACCGTGTGACCACGCCTCAGCCGGCGCCGGTGCTGCGACGGGCATCTGTGTTTCGGCTGGAGAACTGCGATAACGTCGAACTGGTGAACAATACTGTGCACGATCTTCGCGATGGGCTGACCAGTGTGATTGAGATCGGCACGGAGACCACGCGTAAAGTCTACATCTCAGGGTTGGTCGCCCGGACGCATCCAGACACACCGCGACTGGCCGATCACCGCCAGCGGCGTTGAAGGGAGTCAGGCGCGCCATTGCAGTTGCAGCCGCGCGCCTGCTGGCATCTTGCCGCTCCACGTCACCGATCCCATCTGTATACGCTCGGTGTATCCTTCGGGGCGCTGCAGCAGCCGTAACGCGGCCCCGCGGATCGACACGCGCTCTTGCGGCTCGTATCGCACCGAGAGCCTGAGCCCGCGGATGACCAGATGGTTGACGCCTGCGGAGCCGGGTAACCGTACCAACTCGGGTAATCCTTCACCGACCATCACCCCGTTGCGCCATAACGTGGCATCAATGATGTTGAGCGCCCCGAAGTTTGACGGGACCACTCCGGATGCTTTAGGCGGGAAGTTTTGATGGTATGTCTCACCGAAGTCGTCTGCCTGCGTGATGTCCCGCATGATCGTTTCCGCCAGACGCAGCGTTTCGTTCACCAGTCCATTCCGATAGGCGCCGCAGAGCGTGTAGCTCAGGCTGGGGTGCTTGGTCAAGCCTGAGATCAGAAAAGCCACCTGCGGGTCGAGGCGTTGCTTCAACAGCTTGATCAATGCGGCGCCATGCCGTTGGGAAAGGGGGTTGGGCGCCAGCACGATGGACGGTATGCACCAGCTTTCATTCGTGCCCGACCGTCGTTGTGTGTTGTCGTCCCATAACCGGTTGACCGGCCCGTCAGGTGTTTGCCAGAACCAGTGCAGCATGGCGCGCGCCAGTCTGCGTGTTTCGTTGAGCCAACGGCTGCGTTCGGCCTCCTTGGACAGCACGGTGCAGATACGCATCGCGTAGTTCATATCCATCAGGGCATGCGTCACAAACTCCAGGTCCTTCATCCCCTCGGGCGTCAGATCTTTGTATATCCATCGCGGGTCGTTGACCTTCCACTGCAGCAGCCGCGCCATCGCAGGATACAGACGGCGTAGCCGGTCGGTCTGACCGGTCAGGCTCCACAGCGTCCAGGCTGTCTGCATGTGCCGGGCCGGCAGACCCTCTCCATTCATGCCCCCCTGATCGTCTACACAGGCCATCAGACCCTCCAACGCGTCCCATGCGCTGGACGGGTCGGTCCAGGCAAGGAACTGCATGGCCAGTATGCTTTCCCACTGAGCCGATGCGGCAGACTGCGGATGGCCCTCGGCCCAGGTTGACGGCTTCCCGCAAGTTGCCTGAGGGTAGGGGAACCGGTTCTCCGGCATGGGCGGCAGGAATCCCTGCTGCAGAAACACCCAAGCCCGGTAATACGCATTCCGCGTCTGTGTGTCGGTGACTCCTCTGGTGTCTACAGTCGATACCGAATAGCTAATGGGTGCGGGTATACGGGACAGTCGTCGCGTCCAATAACGCTCACGCCGCTCCAGCGACCCGTTGATGGCGTTGATCTGGGCCGCCTGCAGCGCCCGACGCGCCAGTCTGCGTGGATCGCCGTCTCCCGGCCGGATGTGGAACGCCACGCCGAGTTGACCCAACCGGGCGCAGGCGCCCAGATCGACTACCCAAACTCCGGCGCCGTCGGGGGCGTCCGACCGTCCCTGCAAGGCCAAGGTGACCGAGGGGGCGACCCCCAACCAGCGTGCCGGCGCGTTGAAGGCGAGTACGGCGTGTGCTCTGTCAGACTGCAGGCAGACCACACCCGTTTCCGCGTCCCACCAGACACGGCCGTCAGGCCACCAGCCGCGGCAGCGCATCACCGCCTGTCCCTGTGATGTAATGGCAATCGCCTGCACCAGCATCTCTTCCGATGCAAAATGGGTCGCCATCCGGACGGATGTGGATGCACCCGCTTGCGCCAGATCCACGCACTGAGCCGGTGACCAGTCACTGGACTGCCTCAGCAGGGGAGGGGACACAGAGGTGAGCCGCGCGCAACGTATCATCGGGCTGCTGATGTGCGCTCCGGGTTGACCAATCACAAACAGCTTCACTGTCACCGTCTGCCGGCCCGACCATCCGCTGAGACCGGCCAGGTCTACGGCGCAGTCACCACGGGAGTCTGTGTCGGGATGAGCCACCAGGTCAACCGGCAGTCGGCCATCGGTGATCTTCAGCGCCCAGCGCGCTCCATCATGGGGCGTCACGTCGGCCAGCAGGAAGGGGCTGCGGGAAAAGTCCAATGTGACCGTGGTCTCCGCATGCCCAAATCCGTTGCGGTCCAGTGTTAACTCCAGCCCGTTCGCCGATACGGCAACCTGCGCGTCTGTCGAACGCCATTCGGCGCCAGATGGACGCAGCAGATCATGCGTGGTTTCCAGCCTGTCCGCACTGGCGCCGTCCGAAGGGATACACTGCCAGGACCAGCACATGGGAAGTTTCCACGCCGTCTCGCCGTGCCAGAACAGCAGGTTAACCGGCAACCCAAAGCCTGCCCGTTCTGATATCGGGGCGCGCATAGGTGTGAAGTCGTAGCCACCGGAGGGGTTCAACACGAGACGGCTGAATGGCAGACTCAGCCATCGTGGGATCGGCGTCGATTCGGTGAGGTCGCGGCTGTTCATTTTGCCCTCCTGCGCGTCCCGGACCGGATGATGGCGTTTGCCTGGGAAGCCTTGGGTACATTGTACGGAATCTGCTTCTTGACGGCTGGAAGGAGCTAGACTGACGCATATCGAACAGGACGATGGATCCAACAGCGGAGGTGCGGCGTGGTTGCATTCCTTTTGGTGATGATTCTGACGGTGACGGCTTCCCATGTGGCCCACACTGAGCCGTGCGGTGTGCCTGTCTATACCGGAAACATGAGCGTAAGCCCCTTTATGATTTACTGGGGTACCGCTCAGCCTCCGGCCAATGACCTGGCATCGAGAGAGCGCTCGACGTTATTGCGATCGCTGGGGAGCATCGCTGACACCGACTACCTCTGGTGGGCGGTGCTGGAACAGCAACCCGGTGTGTTGGACTTTTCCGCGCATCGGCGCAACGCCCTGCTTACCCGGGCAGCCGGAATGAAATATGTTCCGTTTCTCTATGCGCATTTTGCGCCCCGCTGGATGATCGCCTCGGACGCATTCCATCCCTACATCTGCGCGGAGCATGGAGGGCGGCTGAACCAGCTGTCGCCATGGTCTCCGGAAGTGTGGACCGTATACCGGCGCCTGTACCAGGCCATGAACGACCAGATGGGCAGTCTGATCGATTGGGTGCGGTTGAACACACCATCAGATTATGGCGAGATGGGGTATCCGGCTGCCATGACGTCCTGGTTAATGCCGCAGGCGCACGCGCATGCCGGTTACTGGTGCGGCGATCCCTACGCCCGGGCAGATTTCCGGAACGAGATGCGCGCCCGGTTTCGGCGGTTGATCGTGTTGAATGCCCGCTGGGGGACATCGTTCGCTTCGTGGGATTCAGTTGATCTGCCCGATGTCCGTGACCAGCGCGCGTCACGTGAGGCGCGAGACGCCGGTACGGCCCAAACGCGACGCCGATGGCTGGATTTCGTGGAGTGGTACAGCGGCTTTTGGTTGCGGTTCACTCCGCAACTTGCGGCGCTCGTGCGGGAGATACTGCCCGACAGACCGTTGATCACCAGCGTTGGATATGCGTCGGAAGCCACCGTATACGGTAATGACTATTCGCTGATGCCGAAGATGGCGCACCAGCATGATTTGGCGTTACAGACGCCGGGGAATGTAACCTACTACGCGCTGAAACGGGTCTCGACCGCCTGTCACCACTACGGTACCCGGTATTACACCGAGCCGCCCGGCG
The DNA here is from genome assembly GCA_964535125.1 of uncultured bacterium. Lineage (GTDB taxonomy): Bacteria > Armatimonadota > HRBIN16 > HRBIN16 > HRBIN16 > CAZHSN01. Next base: position 12,082 of record CAZHSN010000072.1, on the reverse strand, counting down.
ATGTCCCGCCTGCCGCGCAAGTGGACCGGCTGTTCCATGATGCCGCGAACGGCGCTCAGGTGTTTTTTGACTATCCGCCCAATATGGACCGCGCCCGTGAACAAATGCGTATGTATGGACTCCACTTGACCGGCGCCCGTCCGGTGGTCGATGTGGCGTTGTATAACCCGACCGTGTGGCACCGTCTGTGGGAGGGACGCGGCAATTTCCCGGAACTGACGTACCTCTTGGGAGAGTTGGGACGTGACCAGTTCGACTATGATGTGCTGGATGAGTATCTGGTGCGTGATGGTGCGTTGACGCGTTATCGGGTGCTGGTATGGGTGGAAGGCGATGTCACCGAGCGGTTTGCGCTGCAGGCGGTGGAGCGCTGGGTGCGTGCGGGCGGTGTGCTGGTGGTGCGAGACGGTCTGCGCGTGGAGGACGTGGAAAAACGAACTGATATCTGGGACCGTTTGCGTCCAGGTCCGCTGGGGCGGGGGCTGGTGATCGCCGCCGGGGCCACAGGCGCCACTCCGGTCGATCAGGCGATGTCACTGGCGGACACGGTTACCCGGACGGCATACCATCTGAGTGACATAGATCGTACGCGACGCAACGCGCCATTGATTGACGGAGTGCGTGACGGCGTGCGCGCGGTATTGCTGCCGGACCGCATTCTCTATCTGAACTCCGGTGATGTGGCGGTCACGAAGCGGGTGTCGCTGCGCCCTGTTGACTGGCCGGTGTCCGGGTGGAGCCCTGAGCGGATGGATCACACGATCTATCTGCCGCCGCACTCCATCGGCTCCATCGGGCTCGTTCGGCGGGATGCGGCAAAATACGCACCATAAAGCGCTGAAATCCATCCAATATAAGGCACGGCGTGTTATAATCAGCCAATAGCCGGGCGCGACCCTTGGCTGGGGGAGGCGGTTGTGCGCATTACCATATTAGTTAACGATGAAACAATACGCACCGATCTGCAGGCTGAACATGGCCTGGCGGTATGGGTCGACACAGGTGCGCATCGGGTATTGTTCGATACCGGCGCCAGCCAGGCGCTGGTGAACAACGCCCGCCTGCTGGGAATCGACTTGGCGCGCGCCGACGCGGTGGCGCTGAGCCACGGTCATTATGACCACACGGGAGGGCTGGTTGATATCCTCGGCCTCGCACCGCATGCACGGCTGTATCTGCATCCGGATGCGATCCGGGCGCGCTATTCCGTGCATCCATCCCGGCCACCCAAAGCGGTTGGCATGCCAGAAGCGGCGCGTCACGCGGTGGAAGCGCATACAGGCCCGGTGATCTGGGTGGATGGTCCCACGCCGGTCTGTCCGGGAGTTGCGCTGACGGGACCCGTACTGAGGTCAACACCCTATGAAGACACCGGCGGACCGTTCTTCCTCGACTCCGATGCGCGGTTGCGAGATCTGTTGATTGATGATCAATCGGTGTGGTTGGATACGCCGAAAGGCGCGGTCGTGCTGTTGGGCTGCGCGCATTCGGGTGTGGTGAACACACTGCAGGCGGTTAAGCGTTCCAGTCCCTCCGTGAAGATACGGGCCGTGCTTGGTGGCATGCACCTGGGAAACGCCGATGTGTCGCGGCTGTACCGCACCGCAGCCTACCTGCAGGCACAGGGGCTGGGACTGGTGGGACCCTGCCATTGCACCGGCGCCGCAGCGGCTCAATACCTGACGCGCGCACTGCCTGGAAAAGTGGTGCCGTTGCAGGCAGGTGACACGCTGGATCTATGATCCCGAGTCCAGATAGCCCGACTGAGCGATATGCGTCCGGATTGCCGTCTCCAGTCGGTAGGGATACGGGATTTCATGCATCTCACAGGCCATTTGTGCATCCGCCGCAAAGCTGTCCAGTTCGGCCGGCAGAGCCTCAGCGATCTGGACGGGGTCGCTGGCAGCGAAGTAACGGTGTACCGCTTCCTGCTGTTGCACGGTGGCCAATCGGCTCAGGCTGATAGGCCACCAGTCCCTATGGTGGTCGGCGTATAGTGCACGCAATACCTCCAGATGGCAGTCGCGAAACACCTGCTGGGTGTAGCAGAGCTTGAACAGCTGGTTGCGGCGGAGGTACTTGACGATGATGAACGCATATACCCAAAACAGCTCTATCTGGTACAGCAGTCCATCCGGGCGGTAAACCGGTCTGGGAACGTGATCGAATGCTGCTGTGACCATACCGGTCTTGTCGAAAACCAGTTGCTCCGGAGATCGTCCGATCAGCCAGCCCGGGGAAAACGCCGACTCGCGCAGTATATTGATGTCATACTGCAGCAGCGGTGGCCCGGTGAACAGGATGGCGAAGTTCCGACACATATCGGTGTTTCCCCGCTCCGGCCACCACAGTACGATGTCACGGGCGACCCGGCGGAACAGGTGCGGTAACTCAGCGCTGAACGCCTCGAAGTGCGCATCGTCGACAAGCAGCATCGGATCGACATCCGAGTAGGCATCCTCATGGCCGCTTTGGGCGGATCCCAGCAGCCAGCAGGCCTGCACGCGCGGGTCGCTGCGGAACAACTCCACCGAGCGTGCAAACGCCTGCTTCAGAACGGGATGCACGGTCTTGGCCGACTACCAGCTGCCGCCCGATGACCAGATGGCTACCCGCAGGCCGAAGTAGTCGTTACGCGCGGTGGGCGGTGCGGCATATCGGTCAGCGCAGCGCAACAGTGTGTACTGGAAACCAAAGTGACCGCCGCGAACCACACGCAGGGAACCCGAATTGGGCCCTGTCGGTTCGACCGTGACGAAGGCGTCGCGTCCCATGTACCAGACTTCGTTGTACCAGTCGTGGCACCACTCCCAAGCGTTACCGGCCATGTCGTGACATCCATAGAAACTCGCACCTGCCGGATAGGTCCCCACCGGGGCGATCTGGTTGCCATGTGTCACCGGGTCATCGGCATGGTTGCATCGGGCAGGATCCCAGAAGTCACCCCATGGGTAGATCCGTGAGTGACCGTCCCAGCGGGCGGCCTTTTCCCACTGCGACTCGGTGGGCAGACGGAACGTGGCGCGGGGCTGTGCGTTAGCGCTCAGCCAGTTGCAGAACGCGACGGCATCGTCATAACTGATGCCGACAACCGGGCAGTCACCCTTTCGGCTGAACGGAGGATCTCCCCAGAACCGGGGATCTTCCCAATAGACCGGTTTACGGCCGCCTGCGGCGATGAAACCTTCATATTGGTTCCGGGTGATCTCGTATTTGCCGATCCAATACCCCGACAGATAGACCTGATGCTGGGGTTTCTCATCTTCCCATTGGTAGGCCTCATTAGGTCCTGCCCCTTGAAGAAACTTGCCGGCAGGGACGTAGACCATGGTTAACCGCGAGCCATTGGGCAGCGTAAACGTCTCTTCGCGGTTGAACTCGGAGGCGACATGGGCGATCAGCTCTTCATAACGGCTGGGCATGGCGGCGCTGGCTGCGCGAATGGTGAACTGGCCCGGCAGGAAACTCATGAACTCCAGTCGCCCCTCGCTGTCGGTCTTCAGCGGGCGTTCCTTGCCGGCGTCAAACGGCTGGCCGTTCTCATCGCAGATCCGGCCGGATTCGTTGGTGATGCTCCAGGTGATGCGCCTGTCCGCCATTTCGGGGTTGGTGATGCGTGCGGCAAACAGGTGCCGTTCACCAACGGCCAGTTGGTTGCTCAGCGGATCAAGCTGCAGGTTGATCCGGCGGGCATCCACGGTGATGATCGCTGAAGCGGCCAGCTGTGGATTCTGGTTGCTGCGCGCCCGTATTGTATAGGAGCCTTCGCGCGCCGGCGAGACATACAGGCCCGTCTGGTCGATGGAGCCGAACACCACCTGTACCAACTCGCCGTTACTGATGACCATGACCGGCAGGATATCCCAACTGATGGTGGTATCCTCCAACCCGGTCAAGTCGACGTTGAACTGCAGCGTGCTGGTTGGTGCGATGATGGCGGTGTCGGGGCTCACGGTCAGTTTCGGGGTCTGCCGTACGTTTACCGTGCACTGAGCCGTAATGGCCGGATTCGACACCAGCACCGCTTCCACATGGAAAACACCTGCCACCGCAGGAGCAGTATACAGACCGGACGACGACACAGAGCCGCCCGTCGCGCCTTCCACCACGCGCCAGGTGACCTCTGGCGAGGTGTTATCGGGCAGAACAGCCTGCAGTTGCCGTTGCTGGCTGGGGGCGATGGTGATCGCGTCAGGGGTTACCGTCAGTGACGTGGGTGATCCGGACATAACGGTGACAGTTGCGGAGCCGACTACTGTGGGATTGCTGGCCAGGTAGGCGCGGATAACGACCTGTCCCGGAGTTCGCGGAGCGGTAAACTCGCCGTCTGTGATGCGGATGCTGTCTCCTGCGGGCAGGCTCTGCTTGGGCTCGGCGGACCAGATCAACCGCTTGTCCGCTGAGTTGGCCACCGTTGCCGTGAACGTGATCTTCTTGCCCGGTTCCACAGACGCGTTGGCAGGCGTCAGGGTGATGGATGCCTTGTCGCTTCCGCCGCCCCCACCTCCGCAACCTGCGAGCCAGAGCGGCAGGCAGGCAAGCACGATCAGCCAGATCCATCTGTTCATCGCAGGTACCCCTTGGGTTGGGACTCGGAACGTCCGTCACGGGCGCGCTATCCGTCTACTTTATTGTACGTGTCATCACGAAAAACGTCGAGGGGCAGGAGACCGCATCTGCAGGTACCTGCTAGCGGGGCCTCCTGGGTATCGGGTTTGTGCTGTGATGGGTTAACATACAAGAGAGGTACCATTGGCTGTACTCTGACCGACGGAAGGCGGAACAGATGAGCGTCAAAAATAAGGTTGTACTGATAATAGCGCTCACCATCTCCGGACTGGCGCTGTTTCTGTACCTGATCTCCTGGTTTCTGATCTACCAGGGGATCATCAGCATTGATGCTGATGTCGCCGATCTTAACCTGCAGCGGGCCCGCACCGCGATGCGTCTGCAGGCGGAGACGATGGAGCGTGACGCCATCGACATCGCCGGTCTTCCCGCGCTCGGTATCCCCGGCGCCGGCTCGGGAGCCGCACAGGAGATCACCCCTTCCGATAAATGGTTCCAGGATCATCAGGTGGACCTGTTCCTGGTGTATGGCCCTGACAGGCGGCTGCTCACCGGCACCATGTGGTCACAGGTGCTGCAGAAACACTCCAAGCCCAGCCAGTCAGTGATTGATTACTTCGCACGCCTGGCTACCCGCGAAGGCGCGCAGTCGGGTTTTGTGGTGCTTCCCGGTGAACCGGTGTTGCAGGCGTCTATTGCACTGACCGCACAGAGCGGGATGGTGGTGCTGGGGCGCGTGCTTGACCGCAGGGCGCTTACCGAGTTCGAGAAGAAGATCGGATGCACCATCGTATTGTCGCGGCTGGATACGCGGTATCTGCCGGATGATGCGGAACTGGCGCGTGACGCATATCTGAAGTCCCTGAAGTCCGAAGGTAACATCGATCAAGGGTTAGTGCTGTCGTCCTATTCGCTCCAGCGCGACTTCCAGGGCAGGCCGGTGTTGGTGCTGCGGGTGGATACGCCTCGATTCTCCATGGCGCGCGGCAATATCTCATGGAGTTACTTCATGCTGGTGTCCATCGGCGCCGGCAGCCTGTTCGGGCTGATCCTGCTGTACCTCCTGCAGAAAGCCGTCATTCGGCGTCTGGTCGACTTAAAGGGCGCAGTGGCGGAGATTGAAGCCAGCGGCAGCCATACGCAGCGGGTCCATGTGGACGGCAACGACGAGATCGCTCATCTGGGACGGCAAATCAATGCCATGCTCGATTCATTGGAAGAGAGCGAAGCGCGGTACCGGGGCATTGTGGACTCGCAGAACGACCTGATCGCCCGGTTCACTCCGGATGGAATACTGACATACGCTAACCAGGCGTTCCTGCGAAAGTTCCGCATCGGCTCTCTGGACGGCAAGCGCTTTTTTGAGGCGATTGGACGGCCTGATCCGGATACGATGGACCAGCACATGCAGCGGCTGGTCAACGAACCATATCGCTGTATTTTTGAGATGGAGTGCGATACCGCCGATGGCCACTGTTGGGTGGAGTGGGAAGGGTGCGCCATTCTGGATGACGCGCAGGTTCGCGAGATCCAGGCCTGCGGGCGTGATATCACGGCCGCCCGTCTGGCGCTTCTCGAGTTGGAGGAGGCGCACCGCAAACTGGAAGACAGAGTTGCTGAGCGGACGGCGGAACTGGCGACCGTCAACAGTTCGCTGCAGCACGAGATTGTGGAGCGGGTGCATACCGAACAGGCCCTTCGCCGGCGGATGGAGATGGAGCGTCGGCATGCTGGTATATCTGCTGGCTTGATCGCCGGCAATGCGGAAGGTGTGGACGACGCCATCCAGGATGCCCTGCAGGTGGCCGCCGAGTGGGCCGGAGCCGACCGCACCGACATCTTCCTGGTCACCGATAATGTAGACTCGGTCATCCATGAGTACAGCTGGCGTGGTGATCGTCTGGCGCACTCTCCCGCCAGTCTGGGACGGCTGAAGTGGGCGCCGTTCAGCTATTGGCAGCGCGCCTTTGCCGATGGGGATCTGGTGACCCTGGATGACCGCGAGCTGTTACCCGTCACGGCCACCGCCGAGCGCACGATGCTGGTGCGTATGGGTATCCGGTCCTGTCTGGCGCTGGCGCTGCGCCGCGGCGATCATTGGACCGGGTTCATCATGGCCGGGCGCGTTGATGATTCCGACGAGTGGATCAACAACGCGGTGGATGTCATCCGAATGTTCGGTAACACGGTAGCGCTGGCGTTGGAACGCAAGCGCGCCGATCAGTTGCTTCGGCAAGAGCGCAGCATGCTGGAACAGCGTGTGGCCGGCCGAACGATGGAACTGCAGGAAGCCAATGCGCAGTTGGCAAGAGCCAACCGGTTGAAGGATGAGTTTCTGGCGAACATGAGCCATGAGCTGCGCACGCCGTTGAACGCGATCCTCGGTATGTCGGAAGCCATGGAAGAGGAGATCTTTGGCCCCATTACGGCCAATCAGAAACAGGCATTGACCCGTGTGCAGGAGAGCGGGCAGCATCTGCTGTCGCTGATCAACGATGTGCTGGACCTCAGCAAAATCGAAGCCGGCAAGATGACACTGGACTATGAGGTGGTCGAGGTCGCTCCATTGTGCGAATCCGCAGTCCGGCTCGTCAAGGACCTGGCCCACCGGAAGAACCTCACGCTCGAAACGCATGTCGCTGAGAACGCACGCATGCTGCTGGCTGATGAACGCCGTCTGAAGCAGGTGCTGGTAAATCTGCTAAGTAATGCGGTTAAGTTTACGCCGGTAAACGGACGGATTACATTATCAGCCGAGATGACGCCCGCCGGTGACGTGATCTTCCGCGTCGCCGACACCGGTATCGGCATGACACCGGAGGCGCAACAGAACCTGTTCACTCCGTTCTACCAGGTCGACGGCGGGTTGAGCCGCCAGTATGAGGGAACCGGGCTGGGATTAGCGCTGGTTTTGCGTCTGGTGCGCCTGCACAGCGGTACCATCTCGGTGCAGAGCGAGGTGAACCATGGCAGTACGTTCACGGTAACGCTGCCAGCGAAACCGCTGGACGAGTCGGTGATTGCCCTGCCCCAACCCAGTCAGGCCAGTTCACCGTTTGGAGTGGCTGCGCTCATCATCACGGATCCGATAGATCAGGCCCGGCTGGATCTATACCTGCGTAAACTGGGCGTGCCGACGCGTATCGTTGACCCATGCGAGGATGTCCCGCAGAGGCTGCTGGAGATGGGCGCCGGACTCGTCATCATTGATCTGGACGCCAACGGTTGGACGCTGCTGGAATCCCTGGCAAACTCAGAGCGCCTGGCGGGTGTGCCTCTCATGGGGATCTCGGATGCTGACGACCGCATGGCTGCCTTGGCATACGGGGCGATGGAGTGTGTTACGCGGCCGCTGGTGATGGATGATCTGCGCAGCGCGGTGCACCGTTTGGAAGAGAAGCTGGTCGACTCGGTACAGGCGGACGCCACGGCGGATGAAGTCAATCCGTTGATTTTGCTGGCAGAGGACAATGAATCCAGCGCGGATCTGTTCACCCGATATCTGACTTCAAAGGGATACAGGGTCCAGGTGGCCGTAAACGGGCGTGAAGCGGTGGATATGACCCGTCAACTGCAGCCTGCGCTGGTGCTGATGGATGTTCAAATGCCGGTGTTGAGCGGGCATGAGGCTACCCAGGCGATTCGACTGGATCCTCAGTTTCGCAGCCTGCCCATCATCGCGCTGACCGCCTTGGCGATGCCCGGCGACCGGGAGCGCTGCTTGGAGTCAGGGATGAATGAGTATCTGTCCAAACCAATTCGGTTAACCACGTTGCTCTCCACCATCCGCAGGTTTCTGCCTTAGCGCGTTGATCCGGGTGACCGCGACCTGGACATACCGGCGGATGCCAGCAGCACATCAGGAGGGATCATGATGTCCTCATCACGGTTCTGGTGGCCCAGGCTGCCCCGCCCTGCGCGTCTGTTTGTGACCTCCGACATGCACGCGTTCCCGTCTCTGGCGCCGGGCGCCGATCCGGGAGGGCGTTTTGGCGACCTGGTATTCACGATGGAGTCGGTGGCCGGCCTGATGGCCTGTGCGCTGAGCCGTCGCCGTGGGGACGCCATGCTCTGGATCGGCGTTGGGGCTAACGCTGATTATGCGCGCTGGTTGGAGACCGCACTGAAGTATACGAGCGCTCGACGCATCGATGTCGCCGACCCGTTGGATCTGGTTCGGGAGTTGGTGCGAGGCAAGCAGATTTCCGGTTATGTGCTGTACCGGGCAGATAGGACCACCCGAGCGCCGTATGATCCGCATCCGGAGCGTGTTTCCGGCTACACCACCAGCGTGAACGCCGCGACATGCCTCTGCGCCATGCATCATGCCATGCTGGTGGAGGAGTCATCCGAGCCACTGTTTCAGGATATGGGGCTGAAGCGACTGGCTGACGCACGGGAGATGACGCAAGAGACGTTCTTCCGTGAGTTCCGCCAACGCTGCCGACGCGATATGGTGTGTGTGCTGGATCCCAAGGCGCCGGATAACCGAGGATATGCCGTCGCCACCGGTAGTCTGGTGACCTATGGCGTATCGCCGGACACAGAGGCTGTCTATCGATGGATTCAGCCGAACAGCCCAGTGATTGGATGGAATGCCGGTGATGAGTTCGGCGGAGTGGAGCCGATGAGCCGTCACGCGTTGTTCCTGACCGCCTCCAACTGGTGTGCCAACCTCACCGTGCTGGCTGCCCTGAGCGCTGACCAGGGAGTTTTACCTGCAGATGTACAGGTGAACCGGCGCAGCGCCGTAGATCCGCTGCAACTGGACTGGCCCGAAAACACGCACTTCACCAGCTTCCTCATGTCTGATGGCGACAACCTGCAGTGGTACGGGGGCAACTTCTTTCACCATCCGTTTTACTGGTCTTCACCCGCCCGCGGACGGTTTCCCCTCGGGTGGACCGCACCGGTGGGTGACCTGTGCCAGGTCAATGTGCCCGCATTGCTGCATATGACGCGTACATCCACGTCGAATGACCAGGCTGTGATGGCCGAGTGCGGCTACTTCTACCCGGATCTGTATGGTGCGGCACGTCCTGACCGGGCCAAGCTGCTGCCACAGCTGTTCGCACGGTTGAACCCGTGGCTGACTCGATGCGGCGTACGCGTGATTGAGTTGATTGTCGGTAAAGATTGGCAATCGCCTCAGTCCCGCTCCGCCTACCAGGCCATCGCGAGTGCGGTGGACAATCTGGACGGCCTGATGGTTATCCAATACCATCCGTACAATGGCGGACAGGGACGGATGCTGTGGGTGACCAACAAAGAGGGAGCGCCTATCCCGGTCGTGTCAGCGCGGTATGCAGTCTGGGCGCACTTGTCGCAATTGGCGCTCACCGGCCCTCCCGCGTTGATCGCCGACTATATCAACGCCGCGCCGCATTCCGGGCCGTATACCGAAGCCCATATGGACTGGGCGGTCGTGCACGCCTGGTCGCGGTTTCGAAAGGCTGACACCCGCAACGATCGGCTGGCTGAAGAGATGTCCGAATCGGAAGCAGGATATCACGAGTTGACGGTGGGCGGGGTGGAACCCGTGGGGTGGTGTGTGGACCGCCTGCAACCGCATGTCAGAGTCGTGACCCCGCATGAGATGGTCTGGCGCGCCCGCATCCATGTGCGGACTACCGAAACACTGATATGGCTTGCGGATCAGCAACTGAAACGGCGAGACCTGACCGGCAGACAACGCGAGGCGTTGCGGTCCCTGTTGTCAGACTGGCGCTCCGCTCCGTTGGCCGCCGAACCGCAGAAGCGGGACGCCTGGCGGCGGTTTCAAGACTGCGTGCGGCCTGTCTGAACGCCGGAACTGAGATCGGGCAGACGCGCCCAGATCCAAGTCAGGACCACTGTGCCGAGTGCGGGTACTGCCCAGACCCATGACCAGTTCGTGCCGGCAGGACCGGTGAACAGATGCTGCACCAAGCCGCACATCAGGCTGCCCAGTGTATTGCCCAACCCCAACGTGACGAATGTCAGCAGGTTCTGAGCGCTGCCGCGAATGTCATAGGGTGCGATCCGTGCCACGTACATCTGCTGCAGTACGGTCATGAACGCGCCGTGAACGGCCAGCCCTGTCCAGAGTGCAGGGCCGTCTGAGGCCGGAACAAGGGCAAGGTAGCGCAGAGGCCAGGTCACTGCAGACAGCAGCAGACAGCGGCGTAGTCCCAGTCTGGGAAGCAACAACGGCAAGGCGACCATCAGGACGGCAATCTCAAACACCTGCCCGACCGACTTAATGATCGCTATCTGCGTATGCGGCACCCTCAGGAACTCCATGTACGGGGCGGATAACACATAGTAGAACTGATGCATGCCGGCAAACAGAAACGAGACGCCCATGAACGTGGCGAATCCGGGCACCGTATGAAACAGACGGAACGCGCGCCGAAACGCCAGCGGGTCCACCTGTCCACCGCGTGCCGGCGGGGTGCCGGGAAGCAGCGGACAGAACGCCGCAGTGATCAGTCCCAGTACCGCGGAGAGTTGCATCTCCGGAATGGGGCCGGTCGCCCCGTACGTATCAGCGTGGGTCCAGCGCATCCATGCCTGCAACAGAAACGCGACACCGATCCATCCCACGGTTGCTCCGGTGCGCACCATGGAGAACACCCGCTCTGACGCATGTTTCTGCGGCAGTGCGGCGCTGATGTGGTGCATGGCGATGGCGTTTGCGACGCCCAGCGTCGGTGCGAAACAGAGCGACCACATCAGCATCCATCCAAACAGTGCGGTGGGTTGGGTCTGCAGCGAGGCCATCCAGGCGCATCCGGCAGCAGCCAGATGCGCCAACGCCAAAAACCGCTGTGAGGACATCCATCGGTCGACCACCTGTCCGCCCAGCAACGGGGTAAACACGCATCCCAGCCACAACGCGGTAAACACCGCGCTGGCCTCGTGCGCAGCCCATCCCCGGTTGGCCAAGGTTCCGGTAATGATCGGCGACCAGACACCCCACACCGCCCACTCCAACAGCATCAGCAGTGTGAGCGTGGCGAACAGACGCGTGCGTTGAATACCTTGCCTCCGGTCAGCCTGTTGCCGACTCTGTCATTGTACAACCGTGCAGGGCATCAAGATCCCCGCGCAGGCATCAACGTTCCATCAGATGACGGCGCGCCATACTGATCCACCCGGGATCACGCGGATAGCGGTCGTAACCTTGCAGCGGCTGCAGTTCCGGGTCGGTTCGGTTGACGCCCATGCGCTCCAGCAGGCCGTAGTCCTGAAGACCCAGTGAGAACACCTCCCAGCGGATGCTGTCAATGGGGCCGTCAGGTCCCGGATATACCTGAAACGGATCGCCGTAGGGCCAACCCGGCCAGGCGCCTGCCGACTGTTCCAGGAACGGGTCAACCAGCGTTCGTTGCTGACTGCGTTGCCAGTAGTTGTAACCCCAATGCAGGAAGCCTTTGGCATCAAGCGCATACAGCAGCCAGCCGATCGTGCGGATGACCGCCAGCGGCGTGTCCATCACATAGACGCCGTCGCCGAAGACCACGGCCGAGCC
>CAZHSN010000071.1:0-18115 GCA_964535125.1 uncultured bacterium | reverse complement strand
GCCACCGGCTATCAGCGCTCCTGTCAGGCCGACACCCCCCAACGAGAGCACCAAGGCGGCAGGCCAGATGGTGTTTGGCGCCACACCTGCCGCCGACAGCCATCCGCCATGCCAGGCCACGGCCAGCAGCCCCCCAGAGATGCCGGCTGTGACACCCAGACGCGAAAGCAGATACTCGCGCGACTGACTAGCGATGAACACCAGCCAGACAGGCCAAAGATACCACAGCGACGGGACCAGGCAAACGCCCAGCGCGACCAGCAGCGATGCCCCGATATCGGCGCGCACCGATGGCAACGTCGTCCCTCCGTCACCGCTTGGTTCGGCGACGGACAACCCCCATCCGGCCAGTAACGGCGCAGAGGCCAGTATCCCCGGCAATCCATCGTAGCCCACAGAGGCCGCTCCCCCCGGCGAACAGGCGGCCGCGAACGCAGCAATCCAACCCATCCAGGCCCGGACATGCCGCTGCAATAAGCCATACACCGTCAACGCCAACAGGATGCGCGCCACCACAGCCAGTAACATGATGGTCGTGTCCCAGGGAGGCATCCACTGCATGGGCAGGGAACCCAGCAGGACGGCCAGTCTACTGTGCGTCGCGGCGACATCGCCCCAGGCGCCATCGCGCGCGGCGGCGGCGAAAGCAGCGGCAGTCGGGCTGAGTCCGGAAAACGTGCGTGTATACAGCAGATATTGCCAGCACATCAGCGCGCAGACTATCAGTGCAGGATATACAAGGCGACATGCATTCCGCGACACGGTTACACCCTCCACATCGAGGCATCATCCGATGCCGGTGTATCACAGCCCACGGCGTTTTGACAAGCCATATCCCCGCCTGTACAATGGCACTAGGCGTCCGCCGGGCCTGTGCGTCATCTGACTGCAGAACGTTTTGGGCACAACTCACGTACATAAACGTATAGACACTGCTGAGGCGTCCGCCCGTATGTCTGAGGTTCAGGCGGGATAACGACACCCGCGCAACAAGGGAGACACACACCCATGCTCATGCGATCGGTTCTAGCGATCCTGCTGGCCTGTTCTGGCCTTATGTCCATCACCGCATCCGCACAGACGACCACAACGGAACAACCGGCTGTTCAACGGACGCTGCAAAGTGATGACGTGATCTATGTGGCGGTTGTGGAAGACGGTTCACTCACCCGGGAAACGGTGGTGGGAGCGGACGGTACGATCAACCTGCCGGTGGTGGGACCTTTGCGCGTGCTGGGGTTGACCACTACCGCGGTTGCAGACGCCGTCAGACAGGCGTTGATCAGCGCGGACTATCTCAAGAATCCACATGTCAGCGTCTCCTTGCGCAGCGTCAACCGCCCGCGGGTGGCTGTACTCGGCATGGTGCTGCGTCCCGGTACATATGAGTTCAAAGACGGCGAGACCGTAATGCACGCCATCTCCATGGCAGGCAGCTACGACGTGGAGCGCGCCAAGCTGAAGGAAGCCACCTTGAGACGCCGCATCCCGAACCAGCCGGAAGAACAGATCATCGCTTTGGACCTGAACGCGCTGTTCCTGAAAGGCGACATGACCTACAACCTGCCGCTAAAGCCCAATGACGTGATCTTCATTCCCGAAGACACTGTGAATCGCGTGTACGTGCTGGGTAAGGTATACCGACCCGGCGCGTATGTGTGGAAAGAGCACATGAAAGTGCTGGATGCGTTGCAGGCCGCCGGTGGAACCCGCGAAGAGGGCACCATGCGCACCGTGTATGTGATCCGTCCGAACCCGAAAGACCCCGATAGTCCCCAGCGGATAACTTTGAACCTGTTGAAACTCATCGACAAAGCCGATGTGAAAGAAGACATTCTGTTGTACCCGGGAGACACCGTTTACTTCCCGAAGGTCAACAAGCCGAACTGGAGTGAGCTGTATAACATGCTGGCAACCATTGCATTCACGCGCAACACCCTGTTGAACAGCAACTTCTACAAATACTAGCGCTGGTGCGGACTGCAGGCAACTAAAGGAGAGACCCACTCGTGGAGTTTTGGAAACTATACCGAATCCTGAAGCGGCATGCCCTGCTGATCTTGGCGGCGGCCATCGTCTGTGCAGTGATTACCGGGTTTGCAACCATGCGCGCCCCGTCATCCTGGAAGACCACATCGGTCATCCGCGAGCGCAGCGCGGTAGGCGACCAGTATGCGCTTGTGTACCCGGTCCAGATGACCTTGGCTGACCCGTTGCTGCGCATGGGAAATGTACAAAACATCGTCATGTCGAACGCGGTGTGGCAGGATGTACTGCTGAAGGTCCAATCCGACCCCGACTTCCAGGAGATGAACTACTTTGAAGAGTCCGAGTGGGGTGATCCTGTCGGTGATGTAGACCCTGACGCCGTCAGACGCTCCCGTCAACTGGCGTATCTCCGCGGTTTGGCCAAGTGTTCGCCGGTGCCCAACTCCGACACACTTGAGGTCTCCGTGGTCACGCACGACAGCGCTGATGGCGTGCGTCTGTTGAGCTGGGTTATTGAAGCCGCATCAAAGCGTTATAACGACATCAGCCGGCGCTACTCCACCATCGACCGCGTGCGCCTGGAGACCGAACTGCTTCCAGCCGCCAAAGCCAAACGCGATGAAGCCCGGCGCCGCATGGAAGCGTTCAAGAAACAGGACAATGTGACTGGAGACCTGACTATTCAGACGCAGGTGATCCTGCAGCGTGCAGCGCAGTACCGGTCGCTATATGATCAGGCGATGGTTGATATGCAGCAGGCCCGCATGAAGCGTCAGGCAGCCGAAAAGACATTGAAGCGCGAGGGTGTCAGCGAGCAATACTTGGAAGTTCAAACGGTGATGTCCCGAAACCCCACGCTGAACCAGTTAAACACAGACCTGGCGCGTGCTCAGGTCGATTTGGACTCCCAGTTGGCGATCAAAGGCGAACGCCATCCGGATGTCATTGCCAAGCGGGCTTTCATCGCCGAGACTCAGGCGGCCATTGAGCGCCAGGCTGCCCAGATCATGGACAACCAGACCACTGGGCGGAATCCCGTACATGACGCCACCTTCCAGGCATATGTCAATGCGCTGGTGGACGAGCAATCCATCGCCAAACGCGCCGCCGCGTTCGCTGCCCCACTGGCTGAAGCCGAACGGCAGGTTGCCCGCCTGCCGCAGCAGGAAGCAAAACTGGCCGAAATGACCCTGCTGGTGAACACGGCAGAGAAACAATACTCGCTGCTGTTGGATAAACGGGAGGAAGCGCTGGCTCGCGAGCAAGGGCTTCAGGTGGCGTCATTGATCCAGATGGATGACATTCTGTCTGCCGAAGTGCGGAAGCACACCAAGTTCAAAATGGCCGCAGCGTTTCTGTTGGGCCTGCTGCTCTCGGCCTCCATCGTACTGCTGCTGGGACAGTTGGACACATCTGTACGGACCGCCGATGAAGCGCAGAAACTGCTGGAGCTTCCCATCTTTTCGGCGATTCCGCTGACGCGCGGTCAGACGGTCGACCCGGAGGCGTCTATCACGCCGCTGTCGGCGGCTTATCAGATACTGTCCACCAACCTTTGGTACTCGCTGGGTCAGATGGAGGGCAAAGGACTCATTATCGCCAGCGCTGAGCCCAATACCGGACGCACCACTACAGCTGCAAACCTGGCCATCAGCCTGGCCCGAGACGGCGCTCGCGTGCTGCTGGTCGACGCGGATTTGCGGAGACCCGACCTGCACAACCGGTTTGCAGTGGATAACTCACGCGGACTCTCTGATGTCCTGACCGGAGCCATTGATCTCGAAGGCGCGGTCGTACCGACCTCGGTAGACCAGTTAGTGCTTCTGCCGGCGGGCAGTACACCGCAGAATCCGGTACGTCTGCTTCGGTCTGAGGCGCTGACACATTTAATTGCGCGCGCCTCTTCCCATGCGGACTTCGTGATCTTCGACTCGCCGTCGGGCATCGCCTTTGCGGATGTCGCCCTGTTGGCCGCAGCGGCGCGTAATGTACTGATCGTGCAGCGTGCGGGCAGGCCGTCATCCGGGGCTGAGAAGGAGTTCCGCACACGCCTGGAACGCGTCGGTGCCCGTCTGGTAGGAGCGGTGCTCAACCAGGTACGCACGTCAGACAGCCGCGGAGCATCGGCATTTCATCGCGCATACCGCGAACTGACCGCCTCACAGAGCAAAACGCGTGCCCTGCCCAAACCAAAGGCCTGATGATCTGACGGGCGATACAGGCGCCGGAGCCATACCCGCCATCGGCAGCATCCCGTTGGCGGTGCTGCCGAAGCCATACCGCTTCATCAAGCGGTGTGGAGACATTCTGGTGGCAAGCCTGGGGCTGGTGCTGCTCTCGCCGTTGTTCCTGGTCTTGATCATTCTGGTCCGGAGCACCAGTTCCGGACCTGCTTTTTTTGTGCAGACTCGGTTAAAGGTGGGCGGCAGACCGTTTCGACTGATCAAGTTCCGCAGCATGTATACGGACGCAGAAGCGCGTAAAGCCAGTCTGTCACACTTGAATGAGACTGCCGGGCCAACGTTCAAACTGAAGGATGATCCGCGCATCACCCCGTTGGGCAACATTTTGCGCCGTACCAGCCTGGACGAGATGCCGCAACTCTGGAATGTGCTGATCGGCGACATGTCTCTGGTCGGCCCGCGCCCCCCGCTGCCCACTGAGGTGGCTGAGTACAAACCGGACCAGTTGGTGCGCCTCTCGGTCCAACCCGGTCTCACGTGTCTTTGGCAGATATCGGGACGCAGCGACGTGGACTTCACCGAATGGGTGAAACTGGACACCGTCTATATTACGACGATGAGCATCTGGACAGACATCAAAATACTGATCTACACCGTGCCGGCCGTGCTCTCTGCTCGCGGCGCTCGCTGAACGGAGATTGCCCTGCATGCGAGCCTACATCGAGTTACTGAGGCCTTGGCAGTGGAACAAGAACGTGCTGGTTCTGGGTGCGGTCCTGTTCGGCGGGCTATATGGCAACCTGCATGCCATCAGCCAGGCGATCATCGGATTTGTCGCGTTCTGCTGCCTCTCTGGCGCGGTATATGCGCTCAACGATGTGCGGGACTGCGCTCAGGATGCTCAACATCCCCGGAAGCGCAACCGCCCGATCCCTTCCGGCCGCATCAGCCGTAACGGCGCATTGGCTGTCGGTT
The DNA here is from genome assembly GCA_964535125.1 of uncultured bacterium. GTDB lineage: Bacteria > Armatimonadota > HRBIN16 > HRBIN16 > HRBIN16 > CAZHSN01. The sequence goes on along the minus strand of CAZHSN010000071.1, from coordinate 12,968 downwards.
TGATCGCTCTGCTCATCGGACTGGCTCTCTCCGCCTTGGTGAACACCGCGTTTCTGGCCACAGTCCTTTCCTACCTGCTGCTGACGGCAATCTACAACGCTGGGGCGAAGGGTATCGCTGTGCTGGACGTGTTTCTGGTGGCCGGCGGGTTCGTACTGCGTACCCTCTCGGGCGCGCATGCCATCGGTGTACCTGCCTCTGGCTGGCTGCTGGGCTGTACCATGCTGCTGGCGTTGTTTTTCGGTTTTGGGAAACGGCGCAGCGAAGTGGCCAACTACACCCATGATGTCACCCGTCAGCGGCCTGCGCTGGCCCATTACGACCTGACAATGCTGGACCAGTTCATCGCTGTGTCTGCCAGCAGTGCGTTGATCAGTTACACGTTGTACTGCATCATCAGCACCACCGCTCAGACACACGACCTGCTGAAACTGACCATCGCTCCGGTTCTATATGGTATCTTCCGTTATCTCTATCTGATCCACCGCACGCAGATGGCGGAGACCCCCGAGATCCTGATGAACCGCGACCGACACCTTCAGATATGTCTGGCGATCTGGCTGCTGCTGCTGATAGTCGCCATGACCCACCGGGGTGTCACCATCTGATGACACGTCTTGCGCGACTAGTAGAGCGTCCATTGCTGCGCCAGTTCGTGAAATTCGGGCTGGTCGGGGCGAGCAGCACGGTGGTAGACTTCAGCGTATCTAATCTGCTGTACTACGGCCTTCGTTTGTCTTCGCCCGAGATGAGCGTACTCGGGGGCTTTCTGATGGCTGTGGCCAACAGCTACTTCTGGAACAGCCGATGGACCTTCCGCACGCGTCGATCACGCGCGGCTCACCATGAGATCATCCTGTTCTTGTGTATCAGCGGGATCGGTGCGCTGCTGAACGTGCTGATCGTGAAGTCGCTGCTGATGCTTGATCCCTCTCCCCGCCACTCACCGCTGGTCTTCAACGCCTGTAAGGTGGCGGCCACCGTCGTGGTGGTCAGTTGGAACTTCTTCGCCAACAGACACTGGACATTTCCTAAACACGCCAGCAGCGGTTGAGGCCGAGTCGGTCAGGCGTGCCAATCCACGTTGGTGACCTGACTTGCATGCCGCACGATGTACTCTTTGCGCGGCTCCACTTTGTCTCCCATCAACACGTTGAACATGGCGTCGGCAGCCAGTGCATCCTCCATTTCAACCCGCACGAGCGCGCGCTTTTCGGGATTCATGGTCGTCTCAGCCAGTTCTTCAGCGTTCATCTCGCCAAGGCCCTTGAAGCGTCCCACCATCACGTTCTTGCGGCGGATGCGCTTGATGATCTCGTTCATCTCCGCTTCGCTGTGAGCGTAATGACGCTCGTCCTTGCCGGCCTTGACCACATACAGCGGCGGTTGGGCGATGTAGATATGGCCTTGCAGGATTAACGGCCGCATATACCGGAAGAAGAATGTCAACAGCAGGGTGCGGATGTGATCGCCATCCACATCGGCATCCGTCATGATGATGATTTTGTGATACCGGAGTTTGCTGAGATCAAAGGTGCTTTTGGATTCGGCGGCCTCTTCTTCTGCCCCTTCGACACCATGACCATTGCCGTTCCCATTGCCGTTGCCGTTTACAGGGGTAGAGACATCGTTCGCGATGCCGGTGCCCAATGCGGTGATCAACGCCCGGATCATCTCGTTTTCCAGCGCTTTGTCCAACCGGGCCTTTTCCACATTCAGGATCTTACCGCGCAAAGGCAGTACCGCCTGGGTGCGCCGATCACGGCCCTGCTTGGCGGACCCGCCTGCCGAGTCGCCCTCTACAATGAACAGTTCACAGTTGCTGGGATCCCGATCCGAGCAGTCAGCCAGTTTCCCGGGAAGCGATGTGTTCTCCAATGCGCTCTGGCGCTTCACCAGATCGGCCGCCTTCCGTGCGGCGTCTCTGGCGCGCTGCGCCAGTTGCGACTTCTCCACGATACGCTTGGCGACCATGGGGTTCTCTTCAAAAAAGATATTCAGCGACTCGCCCACCACTGAGTTGACGATACCTTCTATCTCACCATTACCCAGTTTGGTCTTCGTCTGCCCTTCGAACTGCGGGTTCAACAGCAGCACGCTCACCACTGCGGTCAAGCCCTCGCGCACATCGTCGCCACTGAAGTTGCTGTCCTTTTCCTTCAGCATGCCCGACTTCCGCCCATACTGGTTGATAACCCGCGTCATGGCGGTCTTCAGGCCGGAAACATGCGTGCCGCCTTCGGTGGTGTGGATGTTGTTTGCAAAAGAGACGATGTTCTCCTGGTACCCCGCGTTGTACTGCAACGCAATCTCCACCTGCACATCATCGCGCGAACGAGCCAGGTAGATCGGCTTATGCAGCGGATCCTTGTTCTCATTCAGGTACTTCACGAATTCTGAGATCCCTGAGGTGTAGTGGAACACCTCGGGCTCTTCTCCGTCTCTTCGGTTCTCAAACACGATCCGCACCTGACGGTTCAGGAACGCCAGTTCACGGATACGCCGGCGAAGCCGCTCGGCGTCATAGACCAGCGAACCAAAGATCTCCGGGTCGGGATGCCATGTCACCCGGGTGCCTGTGCCTTCGGCCTCACCGATGACCTGCAGAGGACCGCACGGAACGCCACGTTCAAAGCGTTGGGAATGCAGTTTACCGTCCCGCTTGACGCGCACCTCCAGCCAATCTGAAAGCGCGTTCACACAGCTCACGCCGACACCATGCAGTCCGCCCGACACACGATATCCGCCTCCGCCGAACTTGCTGCCGGCGTGCAGACGCGTCATGGCCAGTTCGACACCCGTCTGGCCCGTCTCCTCGTTCACATCCACTGGAATACCGCGCCCGTTGTCCTCCACCGATAAACTCTGATCCGGATACAGCACCGCATGGATGTCGGTGCAGTATCCCGCCAGAGCCTCATCAATGCTGTTGTCGATCACTTCAAAGAACAGCTGGTGTAATCCGCGCATACCCGTGTCGGCCACGTACATGCCAGGACGCCGGCGGACCGCTTCCAGCCCTTCCAGCACTGTAAACTCCGCGGCTGTATAAGCGGTCTCTACCGCGGTGTTCATTCCGTTTTCAAGTGAGGCGACAGACTCCTCGGGCAGCATCTCGTGGTCCTGCATGGGCACATCCTTCCGGCAGATGGTAAGCTAATAGAAGATGGCGGCGTGTGGTTTACACTGTTATTTTACCACAAACGGCCGCATCGGCAGCGTATTTACACCCATATATGTCTACAGGAATTCCGGAGGCTCCCATGATTCGCCGACTCACACTGACCGCCGCGATAATCTGCGCACTGTGCCTCTCTCTGGGCGCACAAGCAGCGCCCAAGAACACCACTGCGAAAGGAAAGCAGGGTCAGACGACGTCGAAGTCAGCCTCCAAGCAGGCGCCCAAGACCGCCACCAAGCCGGCACCCACGGCCTCTGCGCCGTCCGCTCCCGCCGCTTCAGTACAGGGAGATCCGATGGTGGTCGACCCCCGAATTCTGGCCCGCGCACTGAAACTGGACGGCAGTCAGACGCCGCGTTACAACGCGCTGGTGAGCCGGCATAACGCCGAGTACCGAAAGCTCAACGCCCTGAAAACCCCGGACCGGACAACACGCATTGCGGACCTGCGAAAGCAGTTTCGAACGGACCTGCAGCAGATCCTGACCCCTGAACAGACGAAGCGCATGACGGAGATGCGCCCCATGGATGTGGTAATGGCGCGCCTGGCTGTGGAGCTTGGGCTGAGCGCCGATCAGGAGCAGGCGTTGCGCACCACGCTGGACCGGCGGCAGGCAGACCTTAAAGAGATGATGGATAAGGCTCAGAAGGAAAACTGGAGCGAAGATAAGAAGCGCGAGGCCATGACCGCCCTGAAAGAGCAGATGGACACCGAGATCAAGGGGATACTGACGCCCGAGCAATTGAAAAAGATGAACAGCCGGGCTATGTCTCCGACTCGCTGAACCGGTCTGCGTCCGCTTTTTCCAACAGTTTGCGGTCTGCCGGACTCAAGGTCAACCGCTCCCACAGGTCGGGGCGTCGTTCGCGTGTTCTCAGCAGACGCTGCAGCCGCCTCCATTGGGCGATACGCGCATGGTCACCGCTTAACAGCACGTCGGGCGTCGACAGGTCGCGATACACAGCCGGCCGGGTGTACTGGGGATAACCCAACAGTCCGTCATCGAAGCTCTCTTCGTCCAACGAGTCCGGATTACCCAACACACCCGGGTAGAGCCGTGTGACGGCATCCGTAATCACGAGCGCCGGCAACTCGCCGCCCGTCAGAATATAGTCGCCAATCGAAATCTGGTGATCCGCAAGATGGTCCACCACCCGCTCGTCCATCGCTTCATAGTGACCGCACAGGATGATGAGATCGCCTCGGTCTGCCAGTTGCTGAGCCAGTGACTGAGTGAACAGCTCACCCTGCGGTGAAGTGGCCACCACCGTCGGTAACGGTTCAGGGGCGTATGCGTCACGGATGGCGTCCACCGCCTCAAAGAACGGAGCCGGTTTCATCACCATGCCGGCTCCCCCGCCATACGGCTGATCATCAGTGGACCGATGGCGGTCATGCGTATAGTCACGCAGGTCTACCAGATGGATTTCGACATGTCCGGCCCGCTGGGCGCGCCCCAAAATGCTGCCTTGAACGAATGGTTCAAGCAGGGATGGCAGACACGATACGAGATAGATGCGCCTCATGTGCCGGGCAGCAATCCCGGTATGGGGTGGATCACGATGCGCTTGGCGTCTATGTCGATCGACTCGACGAACTGCGAAATCGCCGGGATCAGCACATCCCCGGTACGGTAAAGATCATACGCCGCACCCGATATCACCTCGTCCACGTCCCCTACATACTCACCGGTATCCGTCCAGACCTGCAACCCGATGATGTCATCAATGTAGTAGGTGTCCGGATCAAGCGGCATGCGGTCCTCGTAGGGAACCTCAATATACGCGCTCCGCAGCCGGTCCGCATCCTCAACCGTATCGATACCGTTGAAGTGAACCAGCAGCCGGTCCGACAGGCTTCCGAGACGCGTGATGCTCAACGGCAGTCGCACCCCGGTGTTCAGCAGCACCGAATAGGTGCGGCCTTCCTGGTACCGTTCGGGAAAGTCTGTCAGCAGATAGACAACGACGTCACCCTTCAACCCGTGGGGCTTGGTGACTACACCGATGCGCCGCCAACGCGGCTCGTCGGTATCGAGTGTAGTGTGGTTCATGAATCCTCAAACGTTGTCAGGACGGGTGCAGGCATCCGCCCTGACGGCACGCAGCATATGACTCAGAAGCCCGTACGGCTGATCAGTCGACGATATCGATTGCGACCCGGCGAAACCGCCGTGAGTGCCCCATGGCTGCACGCACAACGGCGCGCAACGCGTTGGCCAGGCGCCCTTGTTTGCCGATGACTTTACCGGCATCGCCGGAGGCCACCGCCACTTTCAACACCAAGGTGTCCCCTTCAACGCGCTCACTGACACTGACCGAATCGGGATCCCCGACCAGTTCACGCACCATATAGTTCAGCAGCGCTTTGACATTTGCCATCGCCCTGTCCCCCTCTTCTGTATGTGGGCTTAAGCGACGATCAGGCCTCGTCGGCCGGGGTCTCGGGTGCGTCCAGTACGCTGGCGCGCTTCAGCAGCGACGCCACCGTATCGGTGGGCTGAGCCCCTACAGACAGCCAATGGCGTGCGCGCTCGGCGTTGACCTGTATGGTGTATGGCTCCGTCAACGGATTGTAATAGCCGATGGTCTCGATAAACGCGCCATCTCGCGGGGCTGTACTGGCGGCGACTACCACCCGGTAGAACGGCCGCTTTTTGCTGCCCATGCGCTTCAGTCTGATGCGAACTGCCAAACTCGTGGCCTCCTTGTGTTGCTCACTCTATGTTATCTCATGAACGGCAGCTTTGGCTTCCGTCCCTTCTTGGCTTGGGCTTCCCATTGGCCGAAGCCCTTCATCATTTTACGCATCTCGGCATATCGATGCAGCAGTTCGTTCACTTCCTGCACCGTTGTACCGCTGCCGCCCGCGATCCGCCGCCGGCGCGACCCGTTGATGATGGACGGGTCTGAGCGTTCGTCACGCGTCATGGAGAGTATGATCGCCTCCACACGCTTCAGCTGACTCGGATCGATAGTGGCGTCCCCCATCGCCCGGCTCATGCCGGGAATCATCCGCATCAGACTGTCCAACGAACCCATCTTTTGTATCTGCCGCATTTGCGTCAGAAAGTCATTCAGATCAAACTGGTTCTTCCGCAGTTTCTCTGCCAGTTGTTCCGCCTGGTTGGCGTCCCAAGTGGTCTGTGCCCGCTCAATCAGCGTCAGCACATCGCCCATACCCAGGATTCGGCTGGCCATCCGGTCGGGATGGAACACCTCCAGGGCGTCCAGCTTCTCCCCTTCGCCGGTAAAGCGGATCGGCTTACCGACTACCGCCCGGATCGATATCGCGGCGCCGCCGCGCGTGTCACCGTCCAGTTTGGTCAGTACAAACCCGGTAACATCCAGCGCCGCGTGGAACTCTTCGGCCACACGCACCGCGTCCTGGCCGGTCATCGCATCCAGCACCAGCAGCACGTCGGTCGGGTTTACCGCCTTCCGGATCTGCGTGACCTCAGACATCATCTCTTCGTCGATGTGCAGGCGCCCCGCTGTGTCGATGATCAGTACGTCACAGCCGTTTTCCGAAGCATGCTGTAACGACCGGCGTGCGATGCCGAGTGCGTCCTTGACACCCTCTTCGGCGTATACAGGCGCATCAATCTGCTCGCCAAGCACCTGCAGCTGTTTTACCGCGGCAGGGCGGTGGACGTCGCACGCCACCAGCAGGGGACGCCGTCCCTTTTGCTTCACCCAACGCGCCAGCTTGGCCGCAGAGGTTGTTTTACCGGATCCCTGTAACCCGCAAAGCAGCACAACTGTCGGCGGTTGCGGACTGAACTGCAGCGGATGGGCTGTTTCGCCCAGCACCGTCAACAGGTGCTCGTGGACGATTTTAACCACTTGTTGGGCCGGCGTCAGGCTCTCAAGCACCTCTGAGCCTACGGCTTGCTCGGTGATCCCGGCAATCAGCTCACGTACCACCCGGAAGTTGACGTCCGCCTCCAGCAAGGCCACACGCACCTCGCGCAGGGCGGCAGTGACGTCTGCTTCCGTGAGCTTGCCGCGGCCGCTCAGACGACGGAAGACATTCTGTAACTTATCGCTCAGGCTCTCAAACACGATCGGCTAACTCTGCCCGTTCAACACATCAAGCATGGCCATTATATTCTCCGGGCGCGCGTCTCCGGGGATGGCGTGCGCCGGCGCTGCAAAAAAGCCGCCATCCCGCCCCACTTCGTCGATCAGCCGTTTCACTTCGTCCCGTGTCTGTTCCGGGGTCCCGTAGGGCAACGTCCTTTGGGTGCTGATCCCTCCGTAGAAACACAACCGGTCGCCATATTCCTGTTTGGCCCGATAGACATCAATCACTTCCGGCTGGAACGGATTGAAGACATCCAGTCCGGCATCGATCAACGTCGGGAATAGACTGTCGACCTGACCACAGGAATGAATGATCACATACTTTCCTGCCGACTTGGCCTCACCGTACATTAGCCGGATACGCGGTTCGATGAACTCATGCCAGAAGCGCGGTCCCATTATCAGACCATGCTGCTGCCCCCAGTCGTCACCAAACATCATCGCGTCGATATCATACCGACAGGCGTTGCGGATCAGCTTCAGATTGTGTTCCACAATGCGGTCCAGCAGGGCATGAACAAAAGGCGGATCATCCACCATAGCCTCAAGCAAGGCTTCCATACCGGTCAGTGTCCACGCACGCTCAAACAGGCTGAAACCGATGTTCGTGACGATAAACTCATCATCGCGCTGGGCAACCGCTGCCCGGATCCCGTCATACCGGCGTTCATCGTCCGGATCAGGAAACACGTAGCAGTCCAAGGTCTCCGGCGTGACGACCTGGTTGCACACCACACCGATATCGGGATCAATCGACTGATCCCACTCGACACCATATTCATCACGGACAACACCCTGCCGGACCACAGACCACCCATCCGGCAGGTGAGCGCCCGTGAACGTGAAGCAGTTATTCAGCAGACGCTCACAGTGAGGATCGCCTGTATAACGCTTGAACGCTTCATATGCCGGTTGTGTAAAACCGATATGGTAAGGTGTCTGATCGGGCTGACGATGGTTCAGCGTGTCAAGTACGCGTTGCCTGTTACCGGCCATCCTATCCTCCGCGCGCATGGCGCAACTTGGGCCACAGATTTATAGTATACGCCGCGGCTCAGTCAGTGTCAACGCCCCGCACCCGGGAAGTCAGGCGCTACCGGAACGTCCGCGTTTGGCGGGACGGCGCAGCACCAGTTGTTTATAATCCAATCCTGCCGCCATCAAGGCGTTGTCCCAGGAGTCGAACCGGCGGCGTGCGGCCGTGATCAGCGACATGTCTTGCCTCTCCACACTTGCGGCGTTCAGCGGTTCGCCCCGTTCATGCATCTCGCGTAACCGCTTGATTATCGCCGCTTCATCCCACCGACGGTATCGGGACACGGAGCTGTAATCGATGCCGGCGGCTTCGATTGCTGAACGCCACGAACCGAAGTACCGGGGTTTCGCGGCTGCAGCTGCCAGAGACGGGTCGACATCCTGGCTGATATGTCGCCAGGACAGATCTACGCCTTGCTGGTACAACTCCCTGATGCGGGCGATGATGCGGCTGTGGCTCCAGCCGGTGTACCGCTGAACCTGCTCATACGGTATGCCGGCGGCTGTCACCGCATGCTGCCAGCCACCAAACAGCCGAACCGCTGCGCGCAGCATTCCAGGCTTGGTCCGGGAGACAGCTGTATACGAAAGGTCTTCGTTATGGTGATGACACGCCCGAATCGCTTCGAGCAGTGTCTCCTTGTTCCACTGTGTCTGCTGGGTCATCCAGGTATACTCCCCTGATAGTGGGCCACGGCGTGGGCCACAGCTATTGTATGTCCATTTCCGTGCCCAAGGCCAGTTCATGTTGCATTTACATGGTCTTGGTGTTACACTGCCACGGGGCATCATGAGGCTGTTGCGGAACGTCGTTCTGCAGCAGCTTTTGGCTTGAATCGGTTCCTGACGGGACCTGGGCCTGGAATGGAAAGGAGTGCGCGGCCAGGGGGCCGCGCGTCACGCTATGCCGACTGTCGTGGTTGTGGGCTCCCAATGGGGAGACGAAGCCAAGGGCAAACTGGTCGACTGCCTGGCCAGTGATGCCGATCTCGTAGTCCGTTTCGGCGGAGGCAGCAACGCAGGGCACACCGTACGGTTTGCAGGCAGAGAGTTCAAGTTACACCTCGTCCCATCCGGCATCTTCCGCAGCGAGACCAGCAATATCATCGCGTCCGGCGTGGTGGTAGACCCTGCGTCACTGGTGAGCGAGATCAACGGATTGCGCGACGCAGGCGTCTGTGTGGACAGGCTGCATATCAGCCGTAACGCGCACGTGGTGCTGCCATACCACCGGCTTCTGGACCGGCTGGAAGAAAACGCCCGCGGAGCCGGTCAGATAGGCACCACCGGACGTGGTATCGGTCCCGCATACGTCGACAAGACCGCCCGATGCGGTATCCGCATGCGTGATTTGATCTCACCCACGCGGCTGCGCGATCGCCTGGAGCGTATCGTTCCGGCCAAGCAGGCGCTGGTCCAAAACGTCTACCATGACGAGTTGCCAGGCATTGAGGCGTTGGTCTGCGAACTGGAACCGTATGCGGCCGTGTTAGCGCCCTTCGTCTGTGACACTGAAGAGATGCTGCAACAAGCTGTGCGTAATGGGAAACGCGTGGTGTTCGAAGGCGCACAGGGCGCGCTGCTGGATCTCGACCATGGAACATACCCGTTCGTGACCTCCTCACATCCCGTCGCCGGCGGCGCCTGCCTGGGAACAGGCATCGGCCCTACCGCCATTGACGGCGTATTGGGTGTGGCGAAGGCCTATAGCACACGCGTCGGGGCGGGACCGTTTCCGACCGAGCAGTTGAACAGGTTCGGCGAGTACCTGCGCGAAAAGGGACATGAGTACGGCACCACCACTGGGCGTCCCAGACGATGTGGTTGGCTGGACACCGTGATCTTGCGCTACTCTGTTCAGATCAACAGCATCACCGGGCTGGCGCTCAGTCTGGTCGATGTACTCTCCGGCTTGGAAGAAATCGCTGTGTGCAGCCGCTATCAGCGTGATGACGGAACGGAAACCTGCCAATTTGAACCCGATGGTGAGGAACTGGCCCGGTGCACTCCGGTGTATGAATATATGGCAGGCTGGGCAGATGAGATCACAGAGGCTCGAAGCTGGGATGACCTGCCGGCGAACGCACAGCGGTACGTGGAGACCGTAGAGCAGTTGGTGGGAGTACCCATAGTGGCCGTGTCTGTTGGCCCCAGCCGTGAACAGACCATCTGGCGTCATGGGGTAGACGGCGCTCGTCCGCTCACCACCATGATCCGCAAGGCATGACACAACAGGAGGTGCTGCATGATCGACGATCCGAATCAGGCTGACATCCACGCCTCGGACACTGACAACGTCGATGAGACCGCATCACAGGAGCGCGACCCCGTATCCGTCAACGCGTTTCTGACCATGTGCCTGACCCAACTGAATATGCTTGCCTGGACGTACATGGGCCTAATCCGTGACCCGATCTCGGGGAAGGAACTGAAGGACCTAGAACAGGCCAGGCTGGCGGTAGACGCGTTTGACGCGGTGTCTAAAGTCGCGAAACGGACGATGTCCGACAAGGAAGCCAAGGAGATAGAACGCGCCTTGGCCGACCTGAAAATGAACTTCGTTCAACAATCCACCTCTTCGTAAAACCCGCGTGTCTTTCAGGCCGGCACAACCCGTTCCGGCCTGATACTATACCCATCTAAACAGGTATAATCACTCAACAATGGCGGTACCCCCCAGCCGCCCCTGACGGGAGGTTCATATATGTCATTCGGACCAGACGAGTCCGCGCTGGGTTTCGACACGCTGGCGTTACATGCCGGGCACCATCCCGATGCGGAAACATTGGCGCGCGCCGTGCCGATCTACCAGACCACCAGTTTCTTGTTCCATGACGCCGACCACGCCGCCCGCCTGTTTGGGCTGGAAGAGTTCGGCAACATCTATACGCGGCTGGGCAATCCCACCGTTGACGTGTTCGAAAAGCGCGTCGCCGCGCTCGAGGGTGGCGTCGGAGCGCTCGCAACCGCATCCGGACAGGCTGCGGAGTTAATCGCTGTTCTGACGATACTGAAGGCGGGCGACGAACTCGTCGCCGCATCCACCCTGTACGGCGGCACCTATACGCTGTTTCGGCATACGCTGCCCAAAATGGGCATCACTGTTCGCTTTGTCGACCCATCCGACCCAGCCTCGTTCGAGGCGGCTATTACCCCGGCGACACGCGCGGTCTACGCCGAGACCGTCGGAAACCCGCTGTTGAACGCGGTGGATATTCAGGCTGTCGCCGAGGTAGCGCATGCACATCGGCTGCCGTTGATCATTGATAACACCATGCCCTCACCGGCTCTGGTTCAGCCGCTCAAGTGGGGAGCGGACATCGTCATACACTCCGCCACGAAGTTTATCGGCGGTCATGGAAACTCTATCGGCGGCATTATCGTTGATGGGGGGACGTTTGACTGGGCCAATGGCCTGTTCCCGGACTTCACGTCTCCGACAGCCAGCTACCACGGCTTGGTTTACATGGACCTGCCCGAAACGCTTCGTCCGGCAGCGTATATCCTCAAGGCCCGGCTGGAGCTGATGCGCGATCTCGGCGCCTGCCTGAGTCCGTTCAATGCCTTCCTGCTGCTGCAGGGCTTGGAAACGCTGTCACTGCGCATGGAACGGCACAGCGCCAACGCTGCCGCGATCGCCCAATGGCTCAACGAACACCCGGCTGTTGACTGGGTTACCTACCCGGGGCTAAAGTCCAGCGCGACGCACGCCATCGCCGCCCGCTACCACACACGCGGGCAGTTCGGCGCGATGATCGGCTTTGGCATTCGCGGCGGGTATGAGGCTGGCAAGCGGTTCATCAACGCGCTGCGGCTGTTCTCGTTGCTGGCCAACATCGGTGACTCGCGGTCGCTGGTGATCCATCCCGCATCCACCACCCATCAGCAGCTGACAGAAGATGAGCAGCGCGCCAGCGGCGTCTCGCCCGACTTCATCCGGTTGTCGATTGGACTGGAGAACGTGGACGACCTCAAGAACGACCTTGACCAGGCGTTGCGTTCCGCCAACGCCTGACCGGCGCACAGCCTCCGGATGCGGCTCCCGCCTCCGGAGGCGCCCTACTGGCGATTCGTATCCGATTCGGCGCATAATACAGCGTCCGCCATGATCGAGAACCTCAAACAACTCTGGGCTTTCCGACAGCTACTCAGCACGCTCGTCGTGCGTCATCTGCGCATTCGGTATAAGAACTCCGCACTTGGGTTTTTGTGGTCACTGGTCGTGCCGATGGTCACGGTGGCGGTGCTCACCATTGTGTTCAAACGCGTAATGGGCATGGCGATCCCGAACTACTCCGCGTATGTACTCGCAGCCTATCTGCCATGGATGTGCATACAAAGCTCCGTGATGGACTCGGCCCAGTCGGTGCTGGAACAGATCCAACTGGTGAAGAAGGTCTACTTTCCGCGTGAGATTCTGCCGCTGAGCAACGTGCTGGCCAACCTGGTGCACTTCCTCCTCGCCATGCTGGTGTTCTTCCTGTACTTGATCCTGTACGTCAAAGCGCCGCTCATCCCCACCATGCTCTGGTTCCCGGTGCTGGTGCTACTGCAGACCGCGCTGGTTACAGGTCTATCGCTGCTGGTGTCCTGCCTGAATGTCTTTTACGAGGACACCAAGTATGTGGTGATGATCGCCTTGCAACTGCTTTTCTACATGCTGCCGG
>CAZHSN010000070.1:0-18215 GCA_964535125.1 uncultured bacterium | reverse complement strand
AGACGATAGTGAAGCAGCGGGCTGACCTGAAACGCATGCGCCGCCGCGATCACTGCAATCCACTCCGCCGTTGTCTGCGGCAGTGCGTCTGCGGTGAGCGGAGTACCGAGATGCAGCAGATCGACCACGCGCTGCCGCGCAACTAGTTCTGTCCTCTCTTCCGGTGACTTCAGGTTTGATCTCCCCTCAAAGGCGTCATGACTTAAGCTGCCGTCATGCGTCAAGAGTGACTCGCTTCGGTGCAGCTCTGTTCGTCAGTACGGCACTACGATTGACCGTGCATGCTGCAGACTGTGCAAGCGACTTCTGGAATATGTGTGCATCCGGCGAACTTAACACCCGGCCCACCACCATACGTAAACGATTTACACATTGACAACACAAACTCCTCCGACGGACGCCGGGTCAGTATAGATAACTGAGGTAACCGCCATGTCTTGTCGCGGAACCGGCTCATGGCATCCTCCTGCACCAATCCGTGTGCAGTCTGTAACCGACGCGTTTCACGAGTTCACGATGATCACACACTCACCGCAACCTTGAATATTGCCGCCGACACATCCAAAGTCGGCCCATTGCGGCGGACTGGGAGTCTCGGTACGCGTCTTACAATTAACCAGCAGACGCTCTTGCGATCTGGCCCTGCATAGCACCACCAGCACAGGCGGTATCCACACGCGACACGAGATCCGCGTTGGGTCAGCAGACTTCCGAGTTTCACCGCTCACGGTCACGTGTTCCCAATGGTACTGCATCCAGGGCATGTGACCTCGACTTGGCCACAACTGGCGGCACGTGTGTTCGGACCATACGAACTCCCGCCTTTGCAGTACTCCAGTATGGCCTCTGCCTGATGGTTGCGCGCCATCACCACGAGCATTGGATGTTTCCATGGGTGCCTGGTTAGCTTGCTCATTGCATCCTCCCGATGCTTCTGCATCGCTAAATACACGTGATATGCATATCATCTGATGTGATACTGCATACATACGCACTAGACCCTACACCCTTCCAAAGCAACTCAGCGCCAGCATATTTGCATGTTTTGCGGGTTACTTTTCTGCCACGCTGATACTCTTCTATGCTTTGTGACCGAAAAGCGCCTTGGTATGCCTTGTTTGCGCCGCCCGCAACGTGTTACCGCTCAGTAACCGTCTGACCAGCCAAGACTTCGTTCTGCAGAAACTCCGGTATAGGCACTCCCATTGCACGCGCGCGGGCGCAGGCCACTTCGCAGAACCAGTGCGTTTCGCCTTCCAGATCACCCGTCTCCAGCCAGGCGTGCGCAGGGCACCATTGGCACAGGTTCACCAGCGGGCACCGCTTGCAGTGCCGCAGCAGCCAGTCGCCCTGAATGCGTCTGCCTCGCACTTGAGGCACTAACTCCTCCCAGGCCTGCCGCAGCGGCACAACCCGCAGGTCGGCCACACACTCGGGATGCATCAGTGACTGACACAACGCGAAGCGACCATCCCAGCTGACCGAAAAACTGCCGTTACCTGCGCCGCATCCGATCAACCTTCTATACGCGGCGTACGCTTCGCATGCGCTCTGCTTCTCGCATGCGCCGCACCGCTCCAAGTCGGGCTTGTGTTCGCTGTCGGACACCAACTTATCGCAGCTCTTTTCCAGCGCTCCAAACCGGGCCGGATCCGCCCGCTCGACCGCCACCACCTCCTCGGCACTAAGCCGCTCGGAGCGTACCACGGCGTTGCGTACCGGATCCTGGTCATGACGCAGTGTCAGAAACGGATCGAACCGGTAATAGTCCTTTGTGTGCGCCTTGCAGAACGCGTGGATCTCATCGATCTGATGCACATTGCTCCGAAGCACCATGGCTTTCAGCCGGATTCGGATGCCCTCGGTAAGCATCGCGTCGAGACCGCGGCGAAAGGCCTGGAACGAGCCTGGCCGCTGCGTCACCGCATCGTAGACCTCTTCCGTTGCGCCATACACCGACACTTCGATATCGCGTGGCGGATACGCCCGGAACAGGTCGATCACTTCGTCTGTAACCAGGCAGGCATTGGTGAAGACGGAGACCAGCAGACCTCGGCGCTTCATGTTCATGTAGATGTGAGCAAAGTCGGGGTGTATCAGCGGCTCGCCGCCGGTGATAAGGCACCAAAGCGCTCCCAGTTCAACCGCCTGTGCAGCGATACCGTCCCATTCGGCCGCCGTCAGTTCCCGCTCACGGATGGCGGCGTCATCCGGCGCCTCGCGGACATAGCAGTGACGGCACGCGTTGTTACAGCGTGGGGTGATCTCCGCATCAAATGACATAGGGCGTCGCACTGTCTTCAGCTTGTCCCACAAACCGAACTGTTGGATCTCAATCTGGTTGATATGTCCGGCGTTGTCGCTCATGGCAGTTCCTTTCGCATGCAGATGCATCCAGCAAATGGGGGATCTTCGATGACAGGTTCAACCTGCTGGTAACCCAGGCGAGTGTAAAGCCTGCGGGCTGGCTCGTTGTTTTCACGCACCCAGAGATACACCGCATCCGCCCCCTCGTCACGCGCCCGCTGGTGCACGGCTTCACACAGCCTTTCTGCCAGTCCGCCGCCGCGAAACAGCCCCCTCACATAAAGCGAATAGAGCCACCAACTGGCGCTCTCATGGCCCGCGTGACGTTTCCGCACCAGCGCGACTGCCCCCAGCACCGCCGGTGAGTGACCGGCAACCCACACGGTCAAATCAGGATCGGCCAGAGAGCGGGGCGACATCCCGATGAGCAGGCAATCGAGTGAGTCCGCCTGGCGGATTGGCACGCTGCACAGCCGATGCCTCAGCCAGCGCCGGTATGCCTCATGACGCTGAAGCGAGCGCCCCAACGGACGGAACGGTGACATCAGAGACCACAGCCACCGATGCGGCCGGATCGGGCACCCCAGCCTGCGGCACATGACCAGCAAATAGCCTCCGATAGCCAGCGGCGCGACCACCCGGCGCCCCTGACGGTACACCGCGGTCACCACACCCAGTACGTCGCCCGGCGTGATGTGCGGATCCGGCTCATCGCAGTTGTCACCCTGTGTCTGCAGCCAGGTATCTTGGCATCGGATCAATCGGTGCACCACCAACCGGCCGTCTGGAGGCATCGCCACCGCAAGCACTTGACCAAGCCGTGGAGCGCGGGTTAACGGCGAGATGATGAGATTGTCGCCGTGCTTGATGAACGGATGCATGCTGAGCCCCGGAGCTTGCAGCCGAAAGGGGTGTCCGCGCTCCGTTACCGCACGAACCAACGCGGCCATGGCCTTGCCGTTGAACAGCTGCTGCTCCACCGTCCGCAGATGCGGGCGAGACACGCCCTCGGTCACCAGCGGACCGCCGGACTCAGGCGTCTCGGTGTTCATCGTTGCCCTCTGATGCGCCGCTGGATGCAGCCAACCGTTCGGCGTACTCCGCACGGATGCACGCCAGCCTGTCTGCCGCGTCCGGCACCTCCCATGAGCGCTCTCCCGGCTGCAGCCATCCCATCCACCGGGCCTGAGCATGCGCAACATCACAGAGGTACTCCACAGGGCGGTCCAACACGCCGTGTTCTGTCCAACTCTTACCCGGGCACATCTCACACAGCCCGCCAATGAAGCACTGCGCACAGCGTGCGAGATATTCGGGGTGGGAGGCCTCCAGTTGCGCCAGCTGTTCAAACCGAGTTAAAGCTTCGGCAAGCGGTGTGGTCTTTTCGCCGGCGAACAACGGCACACAGAGTTCGGGTGCCCGCACCCCCATACAGGGCTGCAGCATGCCGTACGCATCGATGCACCCGCTCCGCCGCCCGGCGCCGCATCGAAACAACTTGCTGCCTTTCGGCCCCATAAATTTGGCGCCGAACTCCACTGTGGTGCGCCGGTATCGCTCCGCGTTTCGAGTCAGGAAAGCGACACCGGCCTCAGGGTCGGCCCGCACCCTTCGGATACGGCGATTGGCGGCATCTTCTCCGGGCCCTCTGCGGTTGCGCAGGTCGAAAAACAGGCTGTAGGATGGCGGTTTGTCCATCCACGGAATGGTTGCCGCCCATGTTTCGAATGCCTGTACATCCTGCGCGTTCTGCGGCATCCAGGCGCTCTTCACGACAAACGGGACCTTACGGTCGAGCAGCAGATCCACGCCGGCTTTGAACTGCTCATAGGCGCCCCGCACGCCAGCCACCGTGTCATATGTAGACGAGTTCATGCCGTACACAGTGACCTCTATGTACACCAGCGGTGGAACGCGCGCAAACAGATCGGCCAGTCCGGGGGTGATCAGCCGGGCATTGGTGAACAGCAGCACCTTCATGCCCAGCCCTCTGGCCAGCCGGTACAGATCTTGGAAGTCGTCCCGCAGCAGCGGCTCCCCGCCGGTAAACCGAACGCGCATGCAGCCCAGTGCGGCAGCTTCCCGTAACACCGATGCCCACTGGTCATAGCTCAATTCGCGCCCGCGCGCATCCATATCATCCTCAGGCCGGTTGATGCAGCAGTGAAGGCAACGGTTGTTGCACCGTTCCGTCAGTTCACAATCGAGTTGCGACAGCACTCCGGCAGGGATGCGGGCCGGGGTATCGCGTTTTACGAACTGACTCATGGCTCCTCCTGCCTGCCGGAGGCATCATAGACAGGGCTAACAGATCCTCGTGACGGCGTCATTCGGTGTGCCTTTCGTCTCAGTTCGATCCGGATGGTTGCCGCACCATGGTGTCCAACAGGGGCACAATGGCTCCGCTCCGGTCAAAGTCCATGCGGTAACACTCGGCTTCAGCGGCCAACCGAACGATGACATCGATCGCTTTGTTCCACCACTCCTCGGTCACCACACCCCGGATCAGTGTCGCGAGCAGGTGCTTCCGGATTTCACGGCGATCCGTCATCCGTACCAGGGCGTTCTGCGGCGCCTGGTTCAGGAAGCAGATCGCCCTGAGCGGGCCGTCGGCAGGGGAAACATCCGCCGTGGTGCCGTGGCTCCACGTACCGTACAATTGCCATCCGTCCGGCTGCAGGCGTACGATATTGCGGTCGTCACACAGCACCTCCGCATGAAATCCTTCGGGGTTCTGAGCCGTCGTCGCAGCCTTGAGCAGTTCCATCGTGGTGGACTTGCCGGCCGATGAGTGTCCGACAAACAGCACGCCCTGTCCGTGGATCAACGCACCGGCAGAGTGCAGCAGCACCGCGTCCAGATCGGCCAGCACCGGAGCCAGCCAGATCTGATCGGTGGGAAACAGGCTCAGAGAGGACCACTGTCCGCGGCTGCGCCGCATCTGGTCCGGCGGACTGTAGATACGGCCGTGCCGGTGGTCCGCCGAGAAAACCGCCACACGATGCAAGGTGGGATCATCTGCCCGGGGTGAGATCCCCAGATAGATCCAGGCATCACGGTTCCGATAGATCGCCCAAGGCGGCTTGCGGTAGATCTGGCGGCCCAGATCCTCCGGCTTGATGTTGGGCAAATGGAACTGATGCTGCAAGGTAACATGCGCAGGCTCAGCATCGGCTTCTGTTTGAAACTGCAGCAGCTCCTGTTTCATGTCGACGGAGTCGAAAGACGCCTCCGAGTCGACTTCCACGCGGAACCCGCCGATACGGAAGCTGCGCCGGTGGTTCAGCATCCAGTTCTGTTTGAACCGGTTGGCTTCTTTCGCGACCTCACAGAGATATGGCACAGGCGCACTGTACCGGCCGGTCTCCAGTTTGGCATACACAGCACACCAGCGGCAGGTGTGATACAGCTCACAGCTGCCGCAGTGTTCCCGGAACTCCTGCCCGCCGGACACCTTGCCGGCCATCGCCGGGATGTGGATCTCCCATGCCTCCTGCAGCGAGACTCGGCGGAGATCGACGCGCAGCTCCGGATCCTTGACGAAGGAACACCAGCTGATCATGCCATAGGGATCGACATGTGCATTCCGTCGGCCAGCAATACACTTGGCGAACAACAGATCAGAGGGCGCCCCCTGCGGTTCAGGCGCCTCTTTGTCCAGTTGCGGACGCGGTTCATCCAGCGCAACAACGTCCGACGGATCCAGCCGCTGCCGCGCAATTCCTGCATTGACAGCAGGATCACCGCACGCAGACAGGTACAGCCAGGGGGCGCCGACCCGTTTGTGGGGCGACAGGGTGTCGGCCAGTTCCTGCATCTGTTTCCACTCGTGCCAGTTCGCTCGCATGGGGATCAACTGCACAATGAAGGACGCCCCAGCTTCGCGCAGCAGCGCCATCCCCCGCATCGCCTGTTCGAACCCTCCCCGGTGACGGGTGACGGCATCATACGTCGCTGCGGTAGCACCGTACAGCGCGACCATCTTCATCCCCTTGCGCCGCATCAGCTGCGCGATCTGGGGGGTGATCAATGTCCCATTGGTGTTAAGGCTGTAGCTGCGCGACGTGGATGTCAGATAATCGAAAACCTCGACGAAGTCGTCACGCAGCATCGGCTCGCCGCCTGAGATCCCCCATCGCTGACATCCCAACTGACGCGCCTCATCCGCAATGCGGCGGATCTCATCCGCGGTCAGTTCCTGTTGTTTCACCGCGCTGGAGGAAGGCTCCCACAACCAGCAGTGCTTACAGTGGTTGTTGCAGCGGTAGGTCAGGTCGATCTGCATTTCGTTGAGCAGTCGAGGTATCGTGTCGAGTCGCTTCGTGGTGCTATACGAGTCGCTCATGGCGCATCGTTCCCACGGGGAACCCGTTGACTTGAGACCGCACCCATTACACGCTGACCAGCATCCGTCGGTTGACCAGTTCCTGCGCCAGGCCCAGCACATCGGTCAAGATATCGTCCGCAGGCGCCTCGTATTCAACAGCCAGCGCATCGGCAACCTGTTGCAGCGTACGGCCATCCAACAACTTCCAAACGGCCTGACCGGTGTCGTTCAGGGAATACAGGGTATCCAGGCTGTCCTCTTCACCGCCGATATCGGCGGTAAGCGGCACCAGGATCAGCTCTCCTTCAATCTCACGCGCCACCAGATCCTGGCTGGGGACCAGTTTACTTGCAGCGGAAACGGTCAGTTCCGTCATGGGACTTGCCTCCTCTGGGATGATCAGGTTTTACTAACGCTAAAGATATGCTGCACAACAGTAAACCAGGCAAAACAGGGGCCGTTCACACAGTCGCCTGCATATCACTTGGGGGGAACACATGGTATGGGTTATGCCATGGCAGAAGGGCAAACACCGCTGCAGGTGATGCGTCTGAAGTATATTCGCGTACCAATCAGCCCGCGCATCAAAGCCGTCTCAGGGTGGATGCCGGTACTTCAGGATAGCAGTATCAATGTAATCTGGTCAAGACCGTGTCACGGGCAGGCAGAGGGGCATCCGAGGACAGAACGGCACTCACTGCCTGACCGCGCAGACACGGGGGTCACTCAGGACGACCGCCGGCACGCCACGCACACCGGCTGTTAGGTCATGTTGACATACGGGCGTACTAGTGTGGCGATGCGTTCGTCATGGAGTTCGGGGTATAGAGATGCTTCAACTGGCCACGAGTGTGGGACACCCACCGCCTACATCTGCGCATCCTGTGGAGGCGTTTGGCCCGTCATAATCCAGCTTACAGGCCTCGAGCACAGCCTCCTCGGGGTGCTGGCGGGCAAGAATCACCAACTGGGGTTTGGTCCATATCGGTCGTGTCTCGGGCATGCAACCCCTCCAGTTCGGCCCATCGGCCGATCCGTTCAGCGACGTGCTATCGCTCTGCCGGTCTGCAGCACACAGACAGTGCTATCGGCAGGCACGCAGCTGTTACTACTCAGTCTACCGTGTTATAGGTCCCCGCGCGACGCCTTGCCCCGCTGATGTGCGCAGGAATGACATGTCACGCGGGCGTATCATGTAATCAACACACACTCGGTGAGGTGTCCGATGCGGTTTCGGTTATTGATCGTTCACGCCTTGATCCTTTTAAGCGCTTATCAGTCGGTCACGCATGCTTCAGCCCCCGCACGCTCAGGCACGGAGTCACTGGGCAGCGCGCGGTTCACAGTGATCACACCGCACTTGATCCGGCTGGAGTACCAACCGGCGAAACAGTTTACCGACGAACCCACTTTGTTTGCGATCAACCGCGCAGCACGCTTCACGGGATACAAGCGCACCTTCATACATAACCGGCTGGTGATCGACACAGGATTCATGAGATTGGATTACCGCCCGGACGGCAAGCCGTTTCATGCCGGCAATCTGACGGTCACCGCGGGACGCGTTCGGTGGACGCCGAACAGTAAACAGCGTGCCAATCTGGGCGGTCCCATCCGAACACTGGATGGCGTGGATGGGCCGCTGAAGCTGGACGATGGCCTGCTCAGCCGCGACGGATGGCATCTGATTGACGATACCGGGCGCCCGCTGCTGACGCCTGACTGGGCCAAACCGCGCCCATCGGAGCGCGGCACGGACTGGTACCTGTTCGTCTACGGAACGGACTATCGTGCCGCCCTGAAGTCGCTGGCGGCTGTGGGAGGCGCGGTACCAATGCCGCGCCGATACGCGCTGGGCGCCTGGTACTCGCGGTATTGGCCGTACAGTTCCGCAGACTACCGACAGATCGTGCGCGAGTATACCCAACAGGGATTTCCTCTGGACGTACTGGTGCTGGATATGGACTGGCACCGCGACGGCTGGACCGGCTGGAGTTGGAACCGTGAGCTGCTGCCCGATGCGGAAGACCTGCTGAAGTGGCTGCGTGGCGAAGGGCTGGCGGTCACCTTGAACCTGCATCCCGCCGATGGCGTGGGACCACATGAAGACGCCTACGCGGATTTCATGCGCGCGCTCGGGAAAGATCCAGCATCGAAACAGACCATACCGTTCGATGCGGCCGGTCAACGCTATATGGATGCGTTGTTCGGCAAAGTCATCGCTCCACTGGAGCGCGACGGAGTGGACTTCTGGTGGCTGGACTGGCAGCAATACCCGGATACGCGCAGCATACCCAGCCTGACCAACTTGGCTTGGCTGAACCGATGTTTCTACCAGCATA
The DNA here is from genome assembly GCA_964535125.1 of uncultured bacterium. GTDB lineage: Bacteria > Armatimonadota > HRBIN16 > HRBIN16 > HRBIN16 > CAZHSN01. Next base: position 9,239 of record CAZHSN010000070.1, on the reverse strand, counting down.
CATCCGCCAACGGTCTGCGCGGCATCTCGTTCAGCCGATGGGCCGGATGGGGAGATCACAGACACCCCATTCATTTCTCCGGTGACGCGTCGACCAGCTGGCGCATGCTGGCGTTCGAGGTGCCTTTCACCACCGCGTCGGGTAATGCGGGGTGCTTTTTCTGGTCACATGACATCGGCGGACATATGGGCGGACGCAACAAGGAGTCATATACACGTTGGTGCCAATTCGGCGCACTGTCCGCAGCGTTGCGCTCGCACTCAACCCGAGATCCCCAGATGGACCGCCGCCCCTGGACCTATCCGGACTGGGCCACCCGATCCATGCGGATCAGCTTTCGGCTGCGCAGTCAGCTGTTCCCGTATATCTACTCCAGCGTCTGGCAGTCCTGCCAATCCACCGTGCCGTTGAACCGGGCGATGTACCTGGACTACCCACATGAAGAAGCAGCCTATAGGCAGCCGCAGCAGTTTCTGCTGGGAGATCATGTACTGGCGGCCCCCATCACCGAGGCGGGAGGCGGTCCACACCGCGTCGGCGTGCAGGCAGTCTGGTTCCCGAAGGGCCGTTGGTACAACCTGTTTACCGGCGAGCGACACGACGGTCCCGACGAGCGGACGGTCACCGCGGACATCGATGAGTTTCCGGTTTATGTCCGCGGCGGCGCCCCCCTGCCGATGCAGCCCTATACACCGCGCATGGGCACTACGCCGCTGCGCTCACTGATTGTGCGCTGTTATCCCGGCGAAGAGGGCAGACCGAATCGGACGGCCGTCTATGAGGATGATGGGCTTACCAACCATTACCGGCAAGGGGAATATGCGATTACTTATTTGACACAGTCAAGAAAAGGCGATGTCAGTACGCTCACCGTCTTGCCCACCCGCGGGCGTTACCCGGAACAGCCTCATACCCGTTCGATCACGGTAGAGTTTGGGGCATTGCGCCGGGCGCGATGGGCCACCGTGAACGGTCGCCGTGTACCGGTCTCTTTCGATCCGGCTCGGCGGCTCAACCGAGTGACCGTTCCGAATCATAGCATCCACCGATCCCTGGAGGTGCGCATCAGCGCCCGAGAGATAGACCCGAACGTATGGAGACTGATGCATGCGGCGCGTCGGACAGGGCTCTCCGCCAATGTGAACAGCGCATCGCCGGCCGCAGTGTCCCGCATGTTGCGATCGACCAGTGGTCCCACGCAACGGCGGTTGCTGTTGGCGGGGCTGGGAGCAGCCCTGCTGGAACGGCACGACACACCCTATATGTGGCCGGATGTGACCACACCCTGGCTGATGATGTCGCGCACGCTTCAGGTCACTCAGCCGCGTTGGCAACTGTATGCGATGGAATCGGGCAAGCTACTGGCGTCGCAGCCCGTCCGTCAACAGGCGTCCCATCCATTGCCGTCTCTGACACTTGCCCCGCATTTCGACATGGACTCCGAACGCGCCGTTCTACGCGCGCGCATGACGATCAGCGGCGTGCCGGTCCAGTTCGAACTGCCGGTACGCACCAATCCTGCAGACAGCGTCCGGAACATCGCCCCTGCGGCGCGTCTGTCCGTCAGTTCATTGCAGCCTAACACCCATATGGATGGCCTCACAGACCGCGTCGTCAGCGGATATCCAACCGACCTGAAGTATGAGTGGGCGAGCGGCGGAGAGCGGGAAGGCGCGTGGGTACAGTTGGACTGGCCGTCCGCACAGCGGATCGACACGATCTGGCTGCATGACCGCATCAACGCCGTCGACCAGGTGACGGCAGGCAACCTGCAATTCAGTGATGGATCCAGCCTTTCCGTTGGCGTTCTGCCCAATGACGGCACCGGCGTATGCATCCGGTTCGCGCCCAAGACCGTCCGCTGGGTACGCTTCACCGCAACCGGCGCCCGGGATGGCACACAAAACGCCGGTCTGGCCGAATTCGTTGTCCTGAGGACCAAACAATGAGCGTATTATGGTGTAGCTGGGCCGAAAGTCACCCCGACAGGCTGCAGCAGGTGTTGTCCGCACGGCCGATCGTATGGATCCCATTGGGGACCTACGAACACCACGGCTGGCACCTGCCCGTCTGTTTCGATGGCCTCAAAGCTCAGGCGATCTGCCAGCGGGCCGCCCGGCGCGTGGGCGGCGCGGTGCTGCCCCCGCTGTATTACGGACACGGAGGCGGTCATATCGGATATCGGTTTACCTGGATGGTTTCCCCGGAGTCGATAAGGGCCATACTCGACCCCACCCTAGACAGACTGGCGGACCACCAGGTGAAGGTGGTGGTTCTTTGGACCGGGCACTACCCGCAAGAACAACTGGATCTGGTGCGTCAGGCAGCAGAGGATGCCCAACGACGGCATCCCGGTATGCGCTGTCTGGCGCTCTCCGAACCGCTGCTGCAGACACCGGAACCCGGTGACGTATTCCCCGGTGACCACGCCGCGAAGTACGAGACCAGCCTCGCGCTGGCGCTCAAACCCTCCTGGGTGCGCATGGACGCGTTGCGGGAGGGCCGAACGCGTCAGCACCACTGCACCCATGACTCACCCGCGGGCGCCGATGCGGCACACGATCCCGCGCATCCCCTGTTTGCGATCTGCGGACAGGATCCGCGTCAGCACGCATCGGCTGCGCTGGGCCGCAAGCTGCTGCGCGAACTGCTGAACCGCAGTAGCGCTCTGGTTCGGCAGGCGCTGCAAGAAGCCGTGTAGCGCCCGGGCAGCTCGGTTACACGCGCTCCGCCATTCGGCGCGCCGATTCCTGGATCGCCTGCAGGCGCGCCTCACGGTTGAACCGGGTGATCCCCACCAGGTCCCACACGGTACCATGCATGTGCTGTGTCCAGCGCTCCAATGAAGCCAGACAACTGGTGATACCGCCGCCTGAACCGCCGGCGGCGGCCACACTCAGCACCGGCTTGTCCTGCAGATAGGCCGCCGGGCCGATCTGGAAGTGACAGCGGCGCAGTCGGTCCATGGCGGCTTTTGCGGCCTCGGAGGGTTCTCCGAAATAGACCGGTGTCACCAGCACCAATCCCTCGCACTCGGCCAGCATCTCCTGTATCTCCGCCAGATCATCCTCAATGATGCAGCGGTGTTCCATCAGGCAGATGCCCCAGCCGGCTTCGCATTGACGGCAGCGCTCCAGACGGTGCGCACACAGGTTCAAGGCGTGCGTTTCATGTCCGGCCTGCCTGACTCCCCGGGTCGCCGCCTCCACACAGGCAGCTGTCAGTCCATCGGTGTTCGGACTGCCACTCAATATGAGATACATGCGGAAACCTCCTGCCAAAGCGGCTTCTACGGCTAGCGTTCCCGTACCGCATCGACTATATTCATATTATGAACAGAGACGACCTGCTGCGGTTGCTGAATGACGCGCTCAGGCTTCGATTCGTCGCTCAGCGCTGGCGATTGACCCTGTATGGGTTGCTGGGTGTCGCCGCGGGCTTGGGTTTGCTGGTCATCCGCATGTCAGAGGCAGCCAGCTACCTCTCGGATGAAGCCGAGACGTGCATTAACTGCCATATCATGAGTACGTCATACATCACGTGGCAGCGCAGCAGCCATCGCGCTGAAGTGGTCTGCAATGAGTGCCACGTACCGCATACATCCGCAGTCGCCAAGTACGGCTTCAAGGCTTACGACGGCGCCCGTCACTCCACCATCTTCACCCTGCGTCGCGAACCGCAGGTGCTGCGCGCCACACCGGCTGCGCAACGCGTCATCCAGCAGAACTGTGTACGCTGTCATCAGCCACAGTTACAGCGTGCTGCGATGCTGGTAAACAGTCAGCGGCGCTGCACCGACTGTCACGACAGCGTCCCCCATGGGTTAGTCCGCAGCTTGGCAGCCACGCAGGCTACGCCCTTTCCACGTCTGAAGCCCATCACCACCAAACCTCAACGGGGAGACCGAATGCAATGAACGCACCACGTCAGTTGCCTGCATGGGCCGGTTGGGCCGTCTTTCTGGCCGCGCTGGGAGCCACCTTCGGGCTGGGCTTACTGGGGATATCAATCATGGAACGGCGTCGCGAAGCGATGATCCCTCCGCGGATCACCGTCCCGATTCCCACGCAGTCTCCGGACAGCGCGCTCTGGGGCAAGAACTTCCCGCAGGAGTACCAAGGATGGCTAGCCACAGCGGAAGGCGGCGCTCCAACCAAGTACGGCGGCCCCACCCCGTTCAGCTGGATCGAACGTGATCCCATGCTGGTCAAGCTGTGGCAGGGGTACCCGTTCGCGATCGACTACAACGAAGAGCGCGGCCATCGGATGGCCGTAGAGGATGTCACCACTACCCGACGCGTAGATCCCAAACGAGGCGGAGTCAAGCAGCCGGGCACCTGCTGGACGTGCAAGAGCTCACAAGTGCCCCAGCTTATGGAGCAATATGGAGTCGCCGGTTTCTACAAGCGTCCGTTTGACAGTTACCGGGGTGAAATCACGCATCCCATCGGGTGCGCCGACTGTCATGATTCCAAAACCATGCAGTTGCGCATCTCGCGTCCTGCGCTGCGGGAGGCGTTCCAGGCCATGGGGCGCGACATCGATAAGGCCACCCACCAGGAGATGCGGTCACTGGTCTGCGCGCAGTGCCACGTGGAGTACTACTTCGCCAAACGGCCTGACGCGGAGAAGGGCTATTATCTCACGTTCCCATGGAAGCGCGGAACCCGTATCGAACAGATCGAGCAGTACTACACCGACGATGTGCCGCACGTGGACTGGGTGCATCCTGTCAGCCAGACCAAGATGATCAAGATGCAGCATCCGGATTACGAAATCTACCTGACCGGTGTGCATGCGTACCGCGATGTCGCCTGCGCTGACTGCCATATGCCCTATATGAGCGTCGGCGGCATCAAGTACACGGATCACCATATTCAAAGTCCGTTGAAAAACATCGAAAACTCCTGTCTGGTCTGCCATCGTTGGACCGCCGACGAGGTGCGCAAGCGGGTGGAGAGCATTCAGGACACCAACCAGGAACTGCAGTATGCGGCTGAACGCGCGCTGGTATCGGCGCATGATGATATCGCCGCTGCGATGGCCCGAAAGACACCAGAGCCAGTGCTCGACAAAGCGCGCGGGCTGGTGCGCCGCGCCCAGATGCGCTGGGACTTCGTCGCACAAAACAGCGGTATGGGTATCCATTCCCCCCAAGAGTGCGCGCGCATACTGGCTACGGCAATTGACTTGGCCCATCAGGCGCGCCTGATCGCTCGCAACCAGGCAGAATGACCGAACCACAGGACCTTACGCACGACGCACGGACCGCGTTCTGGGACCTGCCGTGGGGCTGGTCCCAAGCCTTGCTGGTGCAGATCTGCCTGGTGGCTATCGCCTTCGCGTTTCAATGGCGCCTGAATGGAATGGAGTTACCGTCGCCATCGGCCGGACTTACGGTGGCGTTCCTGCTGGCGTTTACCGCAGTCAGTTTCCTGCTGGGATGGCGTTACCGCCAGGCAGGTGAGTTGCGCTGGGCATCCGGCGTCCCGTTCGGCATGACCGCGCTGATCTTGACCGGGACGCTCGCCTTGATGTCCACGCTTTTCGTCCAGGACATCGACGCCTTGGATATGTGGACACGCCTCGGTCTGCGCCATGTGTTTCAGTCATTGCCGTTCCTGATGGCGTCTGCGTTGCTCTGGTTCCACTTGGCTGCACTGCTTGGCCGTCGCTGTGCGTCCCACCGTCTCACGGTTCCCTTCGCACTGAACCATCTGGGCATGCTGTGTGTGCTGTTCGGCGGAGTCGCCGGCAGTCAGCTGAACACTGCAGGCACATTACGCATGATCACAGGACGGTCTGTCAACTCGGTACAAACCGAGTCACAATCGGATGTACCACTGGGCGCGTCAATCACCGTAACAAAGCATGTCAACAGGCACCATGAACCGATCCTGACACTGACAAAACCTAAAGAGCAACCGCAGAACGCTCTTGTCGTACTAGGCCCGCTGCAATCGGGAGCGACATACACCCATCTCATTGGCCAGGAACGTTACACCATCACTGTGGTACGCAGACCAGGCACCCGCCTGCCGCCGTTAACAGATGACCGCCATCTGGAGTACGTTCAGTGCTTCCAACTGCGGATCCGCTCGAAAAAACACGGTGAGCGTCTGGAGCAGATACCAGCCTACCTTTTTCCTGCACCCAAAGCACCTGTCACGAGAAGCAGCTTCGAGGGTCTATCCACGGTTATCCGAGGGCCTGACGGCCGCATCATTCGCGTGCCTCTAGGCGTGCAGCCAATACCTGACGATACATCGTTGCCACAGGCAAATGTACGCCAACGGGCTCAGGTGTTCCGCTTCTACGCAGTCACACCGCGTATTGAGGTGCGCCGAGGCCCCTTGACAGACTCACGCTCTTATGTTGACGTGGTGACCGATGACGGCAAGCGGATCCACACCGATGTGGCGGTCAACAAGCCGTTGAAGATCAATGGATGGACGCTGTTCCAGAATGGCGGCGACCTGGTATTCACTGGGCAGCATTTGGTGACTTTCCTGGCGCGCAAAGATCCCGCGCAACCCATACTGCTGCTTGGCATGCTGATGGTATTGGCCGGATCTATCCTGGCGTACGCGTTTCGTCTCAATCGGTCAGGGTGTTCATGATGATCATGCTGTCCACACTGGTGATGATGTTGAGCGGGCTGGCTGCCGGTTGCTGGCTGGTTGCGCTAGTGATGACGCTCGCGCCACGCACACGATCACTGTCCTGGGCGCCTCGCCTGCTTTGGCTGGGGGTCATCAGCCTGGCGGCTCTCTTGTTTGTTGTATGGGTGAAACTGGGGCACCCTCCCCTGCGCACCCTTGGGCAAACACGCCTGTGGTATTGCCTGCTTCTGGCCGTTATCGGCGGGTTGGCGCAACGGCGCTGGCAAGCCCCCACCCTGACTGCCCCGTGTTTGATCATGGGGCTGGTGTTCTTAGGCATCACCCTGGCGCGCCCGGAAGCGTTCGACACGCCGCTGCCCCCGGCACTGCGCAGCATCTGGTTCGTGCCCCATGTGATCGTCTATATGGTCGCGTACGCCGCTCTGGGGTTGGCGGCGGCATGGAGCGCGGCGTTGATCTTCAAACGCCTCGTACGTCGCGTTCCGGTTGACGGCGCATCGGCCGATCATATTCAACGGTTGATGCGTCTGTCGATCCCATTCCTGACAGCCGGGTTAGTGTTCGGCGCCATCTGGGCATGGCAAGCCTGGGGCCGCTATTGGAGTTGGGACCCCAAAGAGACTTGGGCGTTCGCCACATGGGCGATCTACCTGCTGATCGACCACATCACCGTACATCGCCGCGTCGGACCATCCGCGGTCGTCACGATGGCGCTGCTCGGATTTCTGGTTGTGTTGGGCGCGTGGTTTGGAGTGAATGCTCTGCCCACCGCCGCTCAAAGCATACATACCTACTGAAACGTCTGATGAACGCGAAAGGATACACCATGTTCCCTTTCTGGTGTCTGCTGGCGCTGCTTCCCTTACTCGCCGTCACAGCGTCCGCATCAGCAAGCGCGGACCCAACCGCCCCGGCCCCGCCATCCCTCGATGTCTGGGTACTCGCCGGACAGTCGAACATGCAGGGCGCAGGCGTCCTGCGTGGTAAAGACCGCGTGGATACGCGTGTCAAAGTGTTCGGTATGGACAACCGCTGGGATGTCGCCCGCGAACCGATACACCGTATCTTCGAGGCCGAAGCCGAGGCCTACTACGAGACACTGCTGTTAATCTGGCAGGGTCTGACACGCGAACAATATGAGCAGATCCGCCGCGAGAGCAAAACGGTGAAGCCTTGGGGCGACGTTGGCCCCGGTGCACCGTTTGGCCGTCACCTGGCCAAAGCGCTCAACAAGCCTGTTGGCTTGATCCCGTGCGCGCTGGGAGCTACCAGCTTGGCCAACTGGGACTGGCGTAAAAAAGACGAAGGGACCCGATCGTTGTACGGAGCCACGCTGGACCGCATCCGCAAGGCAGGCGGAACGTTGCGTGGTGTGTTGTGGTACCAGGGCGAAGGCGATGCGGGCGACGCAGCACAAGCAGCCACCTATGGCGAGCGATTCGCCGAGTGGGTCGATGCGATCCGACGCGACACGGGCATCCCGGACCTGCCGGTCATCGCCGTGCAGATCGGCAGGTTCTGCTCGGAACAGCCCGAACCGCTCCACCGCGGCTGGGAAGTGATGCGCGACACACAGCGGACCATGACCACGCTGAGGCCTAACCTGTGGGTGGTCAGCGCTGCCGATCTGGAGTTGGACGACCTGATTCATGTCGGTTATGACGGCCAGCAGCGGCTGGGCAAACGGTTGGCGGAAGTCGCATTGGCCAAGGTGTACCACAAGGGCCGTTGCCAGGGACCTATCGACCTTGAGTCGGTGCAACGGCTGGAGCCGGAACGTGGCGCGGATGTACTGCGTGTCCGCTTCAAAGGAGTCACAGGGAAACTGCGCAGTGCAGGACGCCCCACCGGATTCGCGATCCGCTCCGAAACACCCGGCCCGCATGTGTTCCAGGTGAAGTTGGACCCCACCGATCCACACGCAGTGATCGTGCGCGTGTTTCCGCGCATGGAACAGCCTTGCAGCCTGATCTACGGGGTTGGCCTGGATCCATGCCTGAACCTGACGGATGAGTTGGACATGCCCGTTCCGGCGTTCGGCCCCGTAGCTATCCCGTAGCCTGATATCTCAGGAGGAACGCGTATGACCCGAAGACCACTCTATACCGCTTTGATCACTGCGCTCGTCTGTCTGATCCACGGCCTCTGCGCTCATCTCGGGGCGTCGCCAGCGCCACCCTCTTTGGATGTTTGGGTGCTTGCCGGACAATCAAACATGTCCGGCGGCGGCGTGGTCCGCCCGTCACATGTCGATCCTCGGGTACGTGTATTCGGCATGAATAACCGATGGACAGATGCGCGTGAGCCGATCCATCGCGTGTTTGAGGCCGAAGCGCCGGCCTATCACGATACCATGCTGCGTATCTGGCCCGATATCGACGAGTCGATCTACCAGCAGTTCCGCAGCGAAAGCCTGGCGGGCAGGCCGTGGGGCGGTGTGGGCCCCGGCGGCTCGTTCGGCGCCCGCTTAGCCTCCGCGCTCAATAGGCCGATCGGACTGGTCCCTTGCGCCTTGGGGGCGACCGATCTGGCGTGCTGGGACTATTGCGACAAAAGCACGCGCTCCCTGTACGGAGCCATGCTTGATCGCATCCGTCGCGCAGGCGGTACGCTGAA
>CAZHSN010000069.1:0-18436 GCA_964535125.1 uncultured bacterium | reverse complement strand
GTTCGCTGATAAAGTCATGTGCGAACGCCAGTCGGGCGGCTTGCTCCACTTCCTCTTGGGTGGCGTCCAGGCGACCCATCAGGATGTTCTCACGGATGCTCAGGCCGAACAGATATGTCTCCTGGGGCACCAACCCGATGGCGCTGCGCAGGTCGCGCACCCTGATCTCGCGCAGGTCCCGCCCGTCCAGACGGATCGCGCCTTCGGTGGGATCATAGAACCGCGGCAGCAGCTTAGCCAGTGTCGTCTTTCCGCTGCCGCTGGGGCCCACCAGCGCCAGCACCTCACCGGGTTCGATGTCCAGATTCAGGTCATGCAGCACATCACCGCTGGTGGCGTAGCGGAACGAGACATGCTCGAAACCGACTCTGCCGCGGATCTCACCCGGCGTGAGGGGTTTCGCATCGGGAAGGTCCAGCACCTCTGGTTGGGTATCCAGTACATCGAAGACGCGCTGTGCAGCGCTGACTGCCTGGATAAACGCCACGTAGACATGCGCCAACCCGGTGACCGGTCCCGTGACCGACTGAACATACAGAATGAACGCGATCAATGATCCGGGGGACATCACCCCGTCCAGAACCATCTTGCCGCCCAGTCCAAAGATCAACACCACGGGAAGCGAACTTAACAGACCGAAACCCGCTCCGGAACCGCTGCCTAGCAGTACGTTGCGCATCAGCGCGCTCATCAGCTTCTGGTTGCTTTCGCGGAACATGCGTGTGGCGCTGGGTTCCAGCGTAAAGCTGCGCACCACCGCCACCCCGCTCAGTGATTCCTGAATGAACACGTTCAGGTCGGACCGGCGCTCTTGCACCTCACGGGTGTTCTCGCCGATCGGTTTGGATACCATGCGTCCAAACAACACCAGGACTGGAGCCACCGACAGGGCGATCAACGCCAGAGTCGGCTGCAGCTTGACCAGCACGACGAGTCCGATGATTAACGTGAACGGCTGACGCACCAGAGCGATCAGGTTGCCGGTGATGCCGGATTGTACTTGCCCCACATCGTTCGTCAGGCGCGACACCAGGTCGCCGGTGTGGTGCTGTTCAAAGAACCCCAACGAGAGCTTTTGCAGATGTTCGTACAGTTGCTGCCGCATGTCACGCGTCAGGCCGTTACCCACATAGTTCAACAGCCAGCTTTCGGTAAAACCAAATACCGAGGTCGCAATAAACAGCGCCAATAACGCGAAAGACACCAGCCCCAGCGCCTGGGCATCGCGCTTCACCAGCACTGAGTCCAAAACATCCTTGATCAGCCAGGGCAGCACCATGTGCAATCCGGCGCTGATCAGCACAACGACCAACGCGCCGATGAACGCCGCCCGGTAGGCGCGCAGATACCCCATCAACCGGCGCAAAGCGCCCGGTGGCGGTTTCAGGCGACTCTCTGTAGGCTGTTTCATGCGCCCCAGTTTGTTGCCGCTCAGCGGGCCAAAGGCGCCTCCGCGCCGTCCTATCATGCGAACGCCTCCACAGGAACCCGCGGGATCAGCGCTGATGCGTTCAGTCGCTTGACCGGCAGGGTCATGGTGTCACCTATTTGTACATCCGGCAGATCGGTTACGTCGAACAGACTTACCTGCATCGACACCCGTCCGACCACGCGCGCCTTCCTGCCGTGGATCAGACCGTGAAGTGCGCCGTCCCGTTGCCGCCTGGCCCGTCGAACGATCCACTCCCAGGGGGACATGCGCCAGATCGGCGCCTCCGGAGCCATCAGCACTCCATCCGCAAGACCGACCGGCACGGCGGCAATGCGGCTGGTGCGCGTCAGTGTCTGCTCAGAGCCATACCCGGGGCGGCTGCCAGCGGGTAAGGTGCGTATCTGGCAGATACGCGCCTGGAACCGCCAGGTAAGCTGCAGATCCAGCGGACGCGGCGACCGGGAAGAGGGATACTGTCCGTACAGCAGATTCCCCACGCGCACCATCTGCAGGTGCGCGTCGGGCAGCGTCAGCGCTCCTGCGCTGTTACAGGCATGCGCGATCGGAGGCCGAAGCCCGTCGGCTTCCAAGCTGGCAAGCAACGGACGGAACACCTGCATCTGGCGTTCCGCCGGTTGTGCGCTGTGCGTCTGTCCGGCGTTGGCAAAGTGGGTATAGACGCCTTCGACAGTCAAGCCGAGGGTGCGTGCATGTGCCAGCAATGCGCCGGCTTCCTCCTGCATACACCCGAATCGCCCCATACCGGTGTCCACTTTCAGGTGGACGGGCTGCGCGACAGGCCCGCCTGTCTGTCCGGCCGCCAATGCGTCCAGATCGGCCATGCATGTCACGGTGCAGCGTATTCCCGCCCGTACCGCTTCAGCCCACTCATCGGCCACGCAGGGCGCCAGCAACATGACCGGCGCGTCGATGCCGGCTGCACGCAGCCGCAGTCCTTCGTCCAGTCGCGTGACCGCAAGCATATCAGCGCCCGCTCGGACAAACGCGCGTGACGCCAGCACATCGTCATGGCCATAGGCGTTGGCCTTTACCACCGCGCAGATCCGCACACCTTGAGGCAGCCAGTTACGGATGGCGCGCAGGTTATGCTCCAGCGCGGTGGTGTTGATCTCAATCCAGGCGTTCATCGGTTACTCGGCGGCCGCCTGACGGGCCTTGCCGCGCATGGCGCGTTGAACGCGCGGCGCGGCCACTGTCCAGATCCAGTACCACATCGGAGACAGAACCAGATCATACTCGCCGATATACTCCACGAAGCGCGGGTTGAACCCTTCCTTGAACCGGTTCAAACCGCGCAGATGCTCATCCGATGCGTCTTTCTGGGGGCTGACACCGCGGAAGTCATACCATTTGCATCCCAACGCCATGGCGTCCTGTATCATGCGCCATTGCATCAGGTGATTAGGCATCAGGTTGCGGTGGCTGTTGCTGCTGGCGCCGTAGGTATACCAGGCGCGGTCTCCCCAGACATACATCAATGCACCGGACAGCGTCTCGCCTTCATACTCCGTCAGGTACAACCGGATCGCCTGATCGGGCGCCAGCAAGCGCCACATCGCTTCATAGTAACTCTGGCTGCGCACCAGGAAACGGTCCCGACGGGCTGTCTCTAACAATAGCTGGTAGAAACGCGCCAGGTCGGCCGGTTCCTCGCTGGTCCGGCATGTCACGCCTTTGCGTTCGGCCAGCCGGATGTTGTAGCGCCACTTGGGCTTAAACGACTCAATCACATCCGACTCGGTGCGGCCGGCCAGATCAAGCTGCATCACACAGCGCGGTTGTGTGCCGCCGAAGCCGCCTGCAGCGACGGGGCGGAAGCCGTTCGCGCAGACGCTGGCGACGGCTGCGGCGTCATCGGCCTTAATGGGCGGGTCTATCTTCCAGAGTATCGCTCCCGCCCGTCGCGCCTCGTCGGCGACGTAACGCAGGAAACCATCGGCCAGCGTACGGTCTTGCAGAGCCAAAACCGGCCCTCGCGGCGAGTACCAGATGGAACGCCCTGTACGGGGGATCCCGCGTTGCAGCACCGAGACGGCGGCGCAGATCTGACCATCCCGTACGGCGGCAAACCGGTATGGTTTCCATCCGCCTTCGGCCTTCAGGTCTCCCCACGCCCAGCCCTGCAGCAGATCGCCTGTGGGGTATGCGCGAACCCAGGCGTCGAATGGCTGCCGAGACTCGGCATCACACCGTCTATATTCCAGACCCATCCGGCTTTGCTCCCTTGTCAGCTGTCATCCATAGTGTAACCGCTAACGGCCGGGCGTTCGTACCGGCGGCAGGGTTACGCGGTACCCGTGGCGTATTGGAATGCGGCCCAAGTGAAAGGAACGATTACAGATGCGAAGACGTACGCTGACCGCAGGACTGACCGTCATGGCGATACTGACCACGCAAGCGCTCTCTGCCCGGGTGATTACGTTGATTGACCGTTACCCGGGGACGGCCGGGCGCTTCAGTCAGGACCTCACTGAAGCGTTGCGGCAGGCAAATCTCCCGGTCGTGACCGCAGACGGACAGGTGTTGAGCGCTCTGCTGGATGCCGAGACAGGGCCGGGAGGTGTGTTGATCCTTCCAGACTCCCGCTATTTTCCGGTAAGCGCCGTGCAATCCCTTAGGGGCTATCTGAAGCGAGGGAACCACCTGCTGGCCATGTCCGGGTATGCATTCGATCATCTGGTGGTGTTCCACAACGGCGAGTGGCTGACGCGTGAACAGGCGCGCAAGCGGCTTGCGGCGCAGACAGGCGCGCGGCTGCTGTCGTTTACCGCCCGGTCTGCCGCCGAATGGTCGCGTGTATCCGGTGCGCCCGCGAGTCAGACAACGTGGAGCGTACAGACGGTGGAAGATCCCCGCATCGGCCATGCGCTGCACTGGCAGACGGACCGGCTGGATAACTGGGACCTGATCGCCGGGCCGCAGTTGCCGTCACCGCTGCCGGAAGGCACCGCTGGATTCGCCTTCTGGGCCAGAGGCAGTGATGGATCGCCTCCGCTGAACGTGCAGTGGCAAGAGACCGATGGCACCCGGTGGGTAGCCCGGGTACCCCTAACACCGGAATGGAAACGGCACGCGCTGAGCGTGGCCGATTTCACGCTGTGGCCGGATGGCGCCGCCCCGGGACGCGGTCAGGCGGGTGACCACTTACGGCTGGATCAGTTGAGCCGTCTGAGTCTGATCATGGGCCTGACACCCGAAAACCCGGAACCCGGTAAGCCGTACGGGTACGCCATATCCGATATTGACGCCATCCCGGATCCTTTCGCGGGTACGGTCTGGGACGCTCCGCTGCTGGAGTCACTCAGTCCGCCCTATAAGTGCTATCAGACGGTTGCGTCCGAGGCGGAGATGGACGGTATGCGGATTCCGTTGCCCGTCGACCTGCCGGTGACCTGCGCGTTCGGACGGGGCCGCGGACTGGGATCCGAGTGTATACACCCGTCGCGCTTCATTCCGCTCGTGGAGGTCAGCAGTCGAGGCGTGTGGCGCGGAGTGGCGGCCCACCTGATGCTGAACACCACCACCGAGTATAAAGGCTCGGTCTGGGGGTTCCTGGGTGTGGACCAATCCGCTTTGGAACTGGGAGGCGAGCAACTGCTTCCCTTCATCGTCTCGGCGGTGGAGCGACTCCGAACCGGAGTCTTCTTTACCAATGCCGGTGCTGAACACGCCGCGTATGCGGTGGGTGAAACGGTGCAGTCGGCGGCTTGGGTGAGCAACCTGAGTGAAGCCCCGGTGCGCGTGCGGGCGGCATTGCGCGTGCTTCAGGCAGGTCGTGTGGTGCATACCGGTACAGCCACAGCGGAAGTACCTGCGCGCACGGTCGACTCGCCTGTCCGGATGGATCTTGGCGCAGCGAAACTGGCCGCTGGCGAGTACCGGGCGCACGTCGACTTGTACCTGAACGACCGCCGCGTGGATACGATTGTGCATCCGGTGCAGGTCATTTCATATCGTCCGGTGCAGCCGCGCGATCAGGTGACGGTCCAGGATGGGAACTTTATGCTGGATGGCCGTCCATGGTACCCGCTGGGAGTCAATTACTACCCGCGGTCGGCGCCAGGGCTGGAGACTTCCGATATGTATGAGCGCACCTGGTTGTCTCCCGAGCAATATGATCCCGACATTGTGGAGCGCGACCTGGCGCAGATGAGACAACTGAAGATGAACGCCGTGAGCATTCAGTACACACGGATGTTCCAAGCGCGGCCGTTGATGGACTTCATGGCGCGCGCGCATCGCCACGGTCTGAAGATCTATCTGTATGTTGAGGGTCTGCATCCGCTGGAGCAGAACCACTGGGGTGTTCCCAATAACACTCCGTTTGATCAATGGGCCGGACAGATGCTTTTGGCCGCGCACATTCCGCAGTCACCGGCGATGTTTGCCTACGACATGGGCTGGGAGGTGACGGTCGGCCGGTATCCGCAGCGCAGGCGCTTCGACGCGGCCTGGCAGCAATGGGTGGTGGACCGGTATGGCGGGATTGAGCAGGCTATTGCGGACTGGGGGTATATGCCGGAGCGTGCCGATGGCGTGTTGACGGGGCCTTCAGACGAGCAACTGAAGCAGGATGGTGACTGGCGCGTGTTTGTGGCGGCTTATCGCCGATTTATGGACGACTACATCAGCCGGGGATATCGGCGGATGCGCGCTAACATCCGCTCTATCGATACGCACAACCTGATGGGTGCGCGCAGCGGATACGGCGGTACGGGCGCACAGTTCGTCGTGGAGTGGATGCCGTTTGACTTGTGGAGCGGCGCCAAGCACCTGGACTTTACCGCACCGGAGGCGTACGCGCTAAAAGGCGACTGGGCTGAGTTCCGTATGGGCGGTCTGAACAACGCATACGGCCGGTTCTGCAGTCAAAACAAACCCGTGTTCTGGCCGGAGTTTGGGGTGCCTGTTTTTTTGGGCGTCCAGCCTCAGGCGTACCGCCATGGCCGGACCGCCGAGGACCTGGACAGGCAAGCCGCGTTCGGCAGGATGATGATCCGGATGTTGGAGACCACCGGTGGCAACGGAGCCGTAGGCTGGTGGTGGCCCGGCGGTTTCCGGCTGATTGAACACAGCGACTTCGGCTTCATCGCTCCGGATGGAACGCCGCGGCCCGTCGCGCTATTGATGAGAGACGCCGCAGAGAGGTTCTACCAACCGCGTCCCGCACCGACGCCTGACGTATGGCTGACGGCGGACCGCGACGCGCATGTCACCGGATACGCCGGTGTCTACGATGAACTGACAGGACCGTACACCCGGGCCATCGCCGAAGGCAAGACACCGGGAGTGCGCTCGGCGGGGACGGGAACCACCTCGGCCGACACGCCGTTAACCGCTGTGGGTAACCGGCCGTTTAACGGTCACAACCCGCCCCGGTATCTGAATGCGGAGTTCAACAGCCTGAAGATCAACGGCCGGGTTGTTCAGCCCGGTGATACAGTGACGATTGATGCCGGAACTCCGCTGAGTGTGGAGGCGTCTGTGGGGAACACCGCTGAGGCGAGTTGGCTGGCGCGTGCAAACGGCGATGGAGCCGTGCGGCTGGCCATTGACAGTCCGATAGGGCGTCACACGTTGCCCATCGTGCGTGATACACCGTTCTTGGGAGATGCGACGATCCGGCGGACACGCGTACCGATGCGTATCACCGAAGCGACCGAACTGGCGTTCCGTATGACCGCGCTGGGCCGCGCCGATTTCGGCGAGGTGATCCGGATCACCGTCTTGCCGTCCCGCCAGTAAGGCACAGGGAGAGGCTGCCAGGTCGTCACAGAGGGTCTCAGGGTGTATACTCACGGTGTCCCACCCGGACACAGACTGCAGGTGATCCGTATGTCCACGACAACCGACACGACAACCCAAACCAAGCTGCGGCGTCACAGTCCATTCATGGATGCATCCACATTGCGGTTCTTCCGCACGCTGGACGAGCGCATGCGATTGACCATACAAGGCCAGCGCAGCGTGCTGGAACCGCAGATTTCCCAGTGTTTTCCCTATTCTGAAACGGGCCGGTTCTTTTGCATCAAGGATGGTGCCGGTGAAGAGGTGGGGTTGATTGAGCGGACGCGAGACCTCGATCCGGACAGCCGGCGTGTATTCGAGGACGAGATCGAGCGGCGCGTCCGCATACCGGTCATCGTCGCATTGAACACCTTACGGTACGATGGCATCACCTTGACGTGGGACGTGGAGACGGACCGGGGTCCGGAGACCTTTGAGGTGCGCGATCTGCGGCGTAACACCCACCGCATTACCGTGAACCATCTGATCATCACCGATGTGAACGGTCGCCGGTATGAGATACCAGACAAGCGGACGTTCACACCCAAACAGCTGTTATTGTTGAACCGCGCATGGTGATGCAGGCGCTGCGGGACGCCGCAGCGGTCGCGCTGCATCTGATTAGCCCGCCGCGATGCGCCGCGTGCGCGTGTCTGTGTGACGGTGACTGGTGTGCGCGCTGCGCGCAGCGCATTCTTCATGTGCCGCAACCCGTTTGTCAGCGTTGCGGCGCACCGGTGTGCGCGGGCGTCTGCCCGGAGTGTTCGGTACGCTCATTGCCGCTGGATGCGATCCGCGCGGCCTGTTTGTACACCGGCTCGGTGAGGCAGGCGGTGCTGCAGTTGAAATACCGTCGGCGTCCGGCTTGTGCCGGCCCGCTGGCTGACCTGATGGCGGACGCCTGGGGGGTGTCCGGACTGCCAGCCCCGGACGCGCTGGTTCCCGTTCCGCTGCACGCTCAGCGGCAGCGTGTACGCGGTTACAACCAATCAGAATTGCTGGCCCGGCGCCTGTCGGTGCAGACGGGTTTTCCGGTGTGGCGGGATGTGCTGCTGCGAACGGCGCGCACAGGTCCGCAGGCGCGGCTGGGGTTGGATGAACGCAGCCGGAACATTGCCGGCGCGTTCGAAGCGTCTCGTCCGTTGACTGGCGCAGCGCTGATGCTGGTCGATGACGTCTGGACCACCGGGTCGACGCTGGCGGAAGCCGCCCGGACGTTGATCAACGCCGGCGCTGACAGGGTGCTGGCGCTGACGGTGGCGCACGAATTACGGGCCGATGCATTGTGTCGGCTGGCATCAGGAGGAGAAACCGATGAGTGGTAGCGGTGATTTGCTGACCATTACTGTGAATCCCGCTGTGGACCATACGGTCATGGCGCCCGGGTTCCACACCGGAGGCACGTTCCGCGTCGATGGATGGAGGCGCCGGCCCGGCGGGAAGGGACTGAACGTGGCCGCGGTGGCCCATACACTGGGGTTGCAGGTTACGGCGCTGTGCCTGTTTGGCGGCGATACGGGAGAGTGGCTGCAGGGGCAGCTTACCGCGCACGGCGTGGAGACCGTAGCGATCCAGTGTGATGGTGAGTCCCGAACGAACTCCAAGATCGTCAACCCGGTGAGCGGTGAGTTGACAGAACTGAACGAATTAGGCCCCACGGTGTCGGATGATGTGCTGGACCGGCTGCGCGATGCCGTGTGCGCTCTGGCCCCCCGGCACCAATGGATGGTGCTTACCGGCAGTCTGTGCCAGGGAGCGCCCGATGATCTGTATGCGGACCTGTGCCGGCTGGCGCGCGACCGGGATGTTAAGGTTGCGCTGGACGCGTCCGGTTCTGCCCTGAGGCACGGCGCTGCGGCGCATCCGACATTGCTGAAGCCCAACGCGGTGGAGACGCAGCACCTGCTGGGACATAAGCCCGCATCACCGGTTGACGCGGCCGAAGCCGGACAAAAACTGGTGGCTCAGGGAGTCCCTTGGGTGGTGATCACACTGGGTGTGCAGGGTGCTGTGTGCTGTACGCCGGAGGGATGCTGGTACGCCGCGCCGCCGCGGTTGACCACGGGCAGCACGGTGGCCTGCGGCGATGCGTTACTCGCCGGCATCCTCAGCAGCCTGACCCGCAGCGATTCAAGCGCGGATGCGTTGCGTTTGGGCGTGGCGTGTGCGTCTGCCAATGCGATCAGTGGCCCTTGGTCCATCGACATCGATATGGTCGACCGTCTGGAACGTCAGGTAGACGTGCAACCGATTCTTCGATAACATATACTATGCACCGCAGGTGCGTGAGGTAACGCATGTTCGGCAGCCTGGGAACGCCTGAAATACTCGCCATATTCGTGCTGGCGCTGATCGTGTTCGGCCCCAAGAAACTACCCGAGGTCGGGCGGTCTGTGGGCCGGGCCATCCGCGAGTTCAAGCAGGCATCGCAGGATGTCGTGAACACGCTGTCCATCGATATGGACCCAACCAGTTCGTCATCGTCCGGTTACCGGTATGATCAGTTCGAACCGTACTCGCCGCCGGCGCAAGCCGCGCCGTATGACAACTACGACTCGTCGTTCACAGGCTATCAGGCCGATGATACCGGGGAGACCGAGCAGTTTTACGACACCGTGTCCGGCGTCACCCAGGCCGACGCACAGGACACGCGCAAGGTCCGATCGGTGCGTAAAGTGGGACTCAGCGGCTCGCGCGCAGCCGCCATGCGTACACGAAAAAGGAGTAGATGAGATATGGTCTTCCTGACCTACCTGATATACATCATTGAGGGTATCGCGGCAGTCGGTTTGATCTGGGTGGTCACCATCCAGACAACGAAGAACCAAGGGCTTTCCGGCGCGATTGGCGGACAGACCAGTTCGACGTTTAAGGGCAAACTGGGCCGAGATGAGCAGTTGAACATCATCACCCGCTACTTGGCCGGTGCGTTCTTCTTTTCCAGCCTCATTCTGGCGCTCATCAGCCGTTAACGGTGTGAGCCGCTGACTGTCAGCCGGCAATCAGCGGCGCTGATGTCTGGCGGGCGGCGGATTCCCCGGCAACCCATCCGGTGGAAAACGCCGCTTGCAGGTTAAACCCCCCTGTCACCGCATCCAGGTCCAGCACCTCACCGGCGAGATACAGGCCTTTGACCAGCCGGGATTGCATGCTGCGCGGATCCACCTCCCGCAGGTCTACGCCTCCCGCGGTGACGATCGCCTCATCGGCCGGCCGTAACCGCTGCACCGTGTAACGTAACGCTTTCAAGGTCTCACGCAGCAGCAGTCGCTGGGAGCGCGTCACCTGACACCCGCGTTGTGTGGAATCCAGTTCGCATCGGCGAGCGATCACCGGCGCCAGCGCGCGCGGCATCAGCGTGTGCAGGATGCGCCCGAGCGTACGGGGAGACGCCAGTTCCCGCTGAAGGCGCGCATCCAGCGTGGCGTCATCCAGCGCTGGCTTCAGGTCGATGGTCAAGTGCGCTTGTCCGTTGGCCAGCGCCTCAGGGACACGCCGTGAAAGGGTCAACACCACCGGACCCGACAACCCGAAATGGGTGAACAGCATCTCGCCAAACTCACTGCCCAGGCGTTCTACCGCACCGCTGGAAGCCGTGGATGTGAGACTGACACGCACGTTCCGAAGCGACAAACCCTGTAATTCTGCCGGTTCAGTCTCGGCGGTCACCACGGCGGACAGCGCCGGGTGCAGCGGATGTATGGTGTGCCCGACCTCTTGCGCCATGCGATATCCGTCACCGGTCGAGCCGGTTGCGGGGTAGCTTACGCCGCCGGTACATAAGATGACCGCATCGCTGGTGAGCGGTTCGCCGGTATGCAGCATCACGCCGCCTGCTACGGCGTTGGTTACAATCAGGGCACGGACACGGGTGTTCATCCGGATCGTTGCTCCCGATTGCGTCGCGTAAGCGGTCAATGCCTGAACCACGTCATCCGCTTGTCCGCTTGCCGGAAACACACGCTCTCCGCGCTCGACCACCGTGGGAACGCCCCGCGTCGCCAGGAGTTCGCGCAGGTGAGCCGGGCTGAAGCGTGCCAGTGCGCCGTACAGGAACTTGCCGTTGGGGCCGAACGCCTCAATGAACCGCTCGGTGGATGCCGCGGACGTGACGTTGCAGCGGCCCTTGCCGGCGATCGCCAGCTTGCGCCCTGCTGCTGGACCGCGCTCCAGCAGCAGCGTCGTCGCGCCGCATTGTGCAGCCCGCGCCGCCGCCATCAATCCGCTGGCTCCTGCGCCGACCACGATGACAGTGTGCATGGCTATATTCTAGCGGAGAACGGATGGCACGGGAGACGCGCCTCGTTACGCAGGTCAGGTACACGGTACCCACGGGCCCGTGGCGTGCGCACTCAAGCCGCGGCAAGCCATTCCGCTGGAGTGTGTGCAGGACACAACCAGGCGTCATGAATCCTGTCTGTTCGTGTATGATGTCACTGTGGCTATTCACGTGCCGAATCGGATGTTTCGGGGGGCGATAGTATATCCGTGTGTGCGCAACGCAGCCATAAACAGATGCACAGCAGGTGTGGAATATGAACGACTACGGTTATGCCAACCAGATCCAGTCATGGCATTCACATGTGCTGTTGTTGTATGCTTGCATTCTACCGGTGTATATTCATGTAATCATCGATAACCATGTATCATTAAAGCGGTCGAGGGTGAGAAATGGTATAGTGTATGGATACATTGTGGTGGTTATTGCATCTGTGCTTTCGTTGGTAACGGCCTACTATTGTGCACATGAAATGAATGAAATATGTCAGGTGCTATTGATGCCTTTTCATTTGGCAGGCATCAGCATTGGTTTGTTTATGGCGTTTGGTTGCGTTCAGCTCGCTATACGCAAGTTTAAGCAACCGTAATGTGAGAGTTGTGTTTACATGCGGTGAAGCCTATGCAGTTGCCATTGAGTATGTACTGTACGAAGGAGCAGACCGGTGGAGTATATCGATAGCGGCCGCCTGATGAATGGCATCTTCTTCGGGTTGATGTATGCTTGGATGGTGTTTTCCATGCTGTCGCTGTGGAACGCATTGTGCCGAGTCGCAAGCGTGTACCCCCATATCAGCCGCACGACCTATCGACTGTTTTATTGGTTTGCCGCGGCGATGTTGGCGGATACATTCATGGTTCTTCAAGCGTCTGGCGCGCATATCCGGGTGTTGCATACCTCACTCATCCTGTACTACGTGGCGCCGATAGGACTCTCACTGGTGCTGTCTGAGGTGGCAAACTGCAGGTCTGAGACGCCCGCAGATAAGGACGCAGCGCCGCATGCCGTTGATGAGATGAGCAACCCCAAGATCATCTACCGGTGATGGTCGTATGATGAACGGCAGACCAAGGACATTGATACTGGCAGCGTGACGTCCGGGCTGCCGGATCACTCCCATCGCACGTGGATCGTACGGCTGCCCACCGGATCGCAGGTGCGGCTGGGGAAACGCAACGTGATCTCAATCGTTCCCTCTCCGCGCTCATCGGGCGCTTGTCCGGTCAACGCCAGTGTACGGGTGTCACCGAAGGCCATGGGTTCTCCGTCCAGTCGGGTGGATCCGGGCAACCTCAAGCGCGCTGCATCACCCGTGATCTGCAGCGTGAAACCCACCTCCGGCAGCCACGGGCAGATCCCCCTGTTTTGCAGGCGAACCGGCAGCGTAAACGCGTGACCCGCACGCAGCACCACTTCAGGCACATCGATGGTTACATCGAACTGCTTCGCGGGCAGCACCGCATCGAGCGAAAAGTCGTACCCGGCCATCCACTCGCGGTAGGGCTGAGTCATCCCATGGGCGCGGGTCTGGGCGATCATGTCGCCTGGGACCAGGGCCGCCTGCGCGTCGAACTGCGCAGCAAGCGTGTAGAGCTCGCGCATCAGGCCGATGCATTCCCTTCGGTCATCCGCGGGAAGCGGTGTGTCCGATGTCGTGCTGTGAGGCGAGACAAGCTGGCTCCATCGCGCCGTGATCTCTAGCCGACGCAGCTGATAAGCAAAGCTGGTCCTCCAGAGGTTCAGATGCGCGAACCAACCGCCGTGTACATCATTACCTGCCTGGTTCTGCAACGCGGTTAGCCCGGCGTCGCATGCCTGCAGCAGCGCGCGGGCGCGTAAGCACGCCATCCGCTGTTCGTTTGGCGTCAGCCGCATCCAATCACGCGGCAGCATGGGATACTGGTGCATGTCCCACATGCGCTCAATAATGCTGTTCAACCGCGTGAACGCCTGCGCATGCTCCGCTCCGAACGTGCGCCGGCCCCACCAGTGGCGGAACGTGTTCACCGTCGCCGTGGGCTCCCAACCGAAGTACCCGATGGACTGCCATGGCAACTCGGTACCGCAGAACGCTCCGCCGATCCAGAAGCTGCCGCGATCGGATAACAGCCGTTTCATGCGTGTGGACGGTGCGAGCCGGAAGCCGGCGAACAGGTTGTCAATCCAGGTGTCACCCATCGGACCCTGTGTCTCATACGATCGTGTCAGAACGGCCAGCCCCGCGCCGTGACCTACTATCTGCACATCCTCAGGCAACAGCGGCTCCCTGTGCGGTGTGTAGAAGTCGAAGTAGGGATACACGGCAATGTCGCCGCGGAATCCCTGCTGTTTCAGCCTGTCGTAGATGATCAGGTACTGCTCCCAGGCGGCGTCGCCGGTACGCGAGCGGGCCACAAACTCCTGACAGCGGGCGCAACTGCACAATCCTCCGTTGTCATCTCGGATCATCACCAGCCCGTCCAGCGGATATGTCTCCAGCATCTCGCGAAGCACCGCATCGATGTACCGAGCGTACAACGGATGCGTGAAGCACGGGATCTTGTCGCTGCCGGGCGCCATCGCTTCGGGATGTGCCTTGGCGTATGTCGTCGGCACGCAGCCGATCGGGATCCACTGCCACACCTTGACGCCGCGTTCCTGTAAGTAACGCAGCAGCTTCAAGCCGCGCGCTCGGTTCGGCTCGATCGCATGGAACGCCGTGCCGCTGAGTTCATCAAACGCGTCTGGAGAGTCAGACCACAACTCCGGCATGTACTTATAAGACACGGGCATCTTCCAGTTGCCCCACATGCTCAAGTCCGCGACCACGTTCATGCCGCTGGCGATCAGGCCGTCGAACGCCTGTTCCCACTCGGCGTCGGTACCGTACGGTACATCGACTTCGAAGGAACCTCCACCCAGTCCGCCCGCGCGCAGATCCACCACAGGATTGGCGGCGATGACGGGGATCGCGATCCCGCCTGCATCCACGCAGAGCTGTTCGCTGATCCGAAGGGCTCCAGACATCAGCCCGAACACCGTGCGCGCCGTGAGATGAATGCCCTCCGTCCTGCCAGACGGACGCACGGCGAACCCATCGCCGCTGAGACATGGGTCATCGGTGAGCCGCAGCGTGATCTCCGCGGCGGCTTTGTCGGGGAAAACGGAGGATTCGCCGCCTCTCGAGCGGATGGCTTGCACCAGCACACGGGCTGCCGCCTGGGCGGATTCCGGGCAGGCGATACGGATGGGGCCTGCCGGCAGCGTGTGCTGCATAGGCGCGACCTCCACTGTATACCCCTCATGCGCATACATAACGAGGTCAGCAACCCGTGCGTTCGGCGCATCCGGAGTGAACATCAGCCTGCGGTTCCATCGACGTCCGTTGATGGTCTCCTCGCCCAGTTCCAGCGTGATCAGCCCGTCACTGCGATACAGCTCTCCGGCGTATCGTGTCACGGCCACGAACTCCTTGAAGCCATAGTGCGGCCAGATGTTGAGCGGGTGATCCAGCGGCTCTCTGCGTCCGGCCAATGGGAGAGTGAATGCGAGGGCGTGATGGAGCCAAGGCGACCGTCCGGTCCAGGGGCGCTCATCGGCACAGATCTCGACCATGCCGGCCGCGTGGATACGATAGGTCAGCGCCATGGCCGGTCCGGTGGAGGGTGTCACCAGGAAGTGTAGCTCTGTCATGGCGGCGGTCGATGCCCGGGAAACCAGTCGGGCTGTATAACCCTCGATCGGCTCTCCCTGGTGGAATGATGCTGCGGGTTCCTGTCCGGTACCGGCCAGTGGACGATACGCGTCCAGGCTTCCAGAAAGCCGCAGGCCGTCCCCGGACAGCCGGGTGCACCGTAACGAGAGCGGACCGGTCAACGCGGGCTTTCCGTGGGCTCGGATGCCGGTCAGCAAGCCGGTCCGCTCATCGATGTCGACCGTCAACTGAGGATAGCGCACGATGATCCGCCCGTTGCGCCGTGTTATGGCCGAGCGGGCCGCTGGCCGCCCATGCGCCAGATCCACTACGCCCGTGCCGCCTGGCGGTATGGTCAGTGGGAACACCAGCAGATCCTCTGCGCGGGGTTCCCGGATTGGCAGCTCCAGCGCGGCTTTCCAGTGGGGACGTCCTTCGCGCACAGACCAGGGGAGGTCTCTGCCGTTCACCATCAGTTTCACCCGTCGCCAGTCCACCTGACCCGGCGTCGCCAAACGACCGATCGGGACTTCGACCACGCCGGGGCCGCTCCAGTCGGTCGGATTGTGCACGGTAATCCGCATGAGGTGAGCCTCCCGGGCCTGAATTGCCGCATCCGGCAGCGTCAGCAGAACAACGGCCAGTGCGGTCAGCAGTTGCGCGTTCATGTAGCGTCTCCTTCGGCGCTTCTGCACCGGAATGACGGACGTCTGATCAGCCTTCCGCATCGCACTCGCGGAATCCTTTCGTGCTACCGCAGGGTAACGCCTTCCCGGTAAGATAGTCATATAAACGGTTCGCTGCATGGATGCGGCAGCTCAATGCATCGGGAGGTCCGGGATGCTCGCAATATCCGCAACCACCGCCCATCGATTGGGCGCTTTGCTCGTTTGTACCCTCAGCGCCGCTCTGTGCGCCGCGTTGCCCGCCCGCACGGTGGCCACCATCGGCCTGAACCTGTCGGAGTTACCCGGAGTGTTTGGCGAGGATGTCCGGCCGAACGCGCTGGGCGCAGAGTCGGTGACGGACTGGCCGGGTGTCGCCCAGCGAGTCACGGTGCAGTTCATGCGTTCGCCGAAGGCGCCATCGGTGAGTTTTGCGGTGATCCGGTTCGACCCGGGTGCGACTTGGGATGTCGTCGCTGGGCGGATCACCCGCCAGTACGGCGCGGCGCTGGACAGCGTGCGCGTCGGCTCCGGCCGCACGGCGCAGTGGATCGTCGACGCCGCCCGTCTGACGCTGGACAACCTCAACGGAGGTGTCCAGGTGACCGTGGAGCGTGCGTTTCTCGCCGACCCGTCCCGCCATGGCATGCCCGAACTGACACGGATTATCCATGCAGTAAAGGGCGACATCAGCGGAACGGGTTGGGCGGACAGGGTGCTGCTGCTGGGACAGATTGAAAACGGCTCCCCCTATGTCACCGACATGCGCTTGATGGTACAGCGCGGCGCGTATGGGCCGTTTCGGATTTACCGGCTGCCGGTGGATCTGGGCAATGGACTGCAGCCCCGTCTGCGGTTGCGCGACGTAACCGCAGACGGCGTTCCCGAGGTGTTGTATGCGTCCCATACCGGTGGCAGCGGGGGGATGATCAACGCCGGCGTGTATCAAGGCGCACGAGGTGCGAACCGGTGGATTTTCCGATCGAACGGCACCGCGTTGCCCAAAGTTACCGGCGTGCGTAACGGCAATCAGTTGACGGTTACCGTAGGGGCTCAGCCTCCGGTCACACTCACGCTGAACTCCGACCAGGTGATGGCTGCCGGCATGGAGACGCGCACCTGGGGTGAGGATGGTGTGCAGATCATGGAGCCAACGAGCAATCCGCCAGGGTTGCTGGTTACACGATCACTGCGACTGGGCCCCAACGTCAACCAGGTGGCGGTGCTGCGCACCCAACTGCGTTGGAGCGGCTCTGGATGGACGCATGTGCACACTCAGGTGACGCGGTAGCCATTGGTTTTCGGTCGGCAACACAGAACGCACAGGCACTGGGTATGCTTAGGATGGCCTGCGCGTGTATCGGCCTAATACGCTCATCTGGAGATATGGTATGCGTTCCTTGCCACTGATGTACATGCTTATGGCGTGCTGTGTTGTCTGCTTGTTGTGCTGTGGGCAGCCAGCCCAAGCGGGGTTGCCCGGCACCGCTGTGGCCACCATCGGCGAGTCTCTCGACAACGTCGCCACTGCATTTGGGTCTGAAGTGAAACCGACCCCGTCCGGCGCACAGACGGTCACGCATTGGTTCGGCGTGTCACAGGCAGTCACCGTAACCTTCTTGCGGTCGCCTCAAGCTCCCATGGTCAGTGTGGTAGCCGTGCAGTTTCCGCGGGGAGCCAACTGGTACACCATTAACCGGAACCTGACCACCAAATACGGCCCCCCAATTACCCAGGCGCCCGCGGGAAAACCCCGGCAGTCCCGGTGGTACGCCGAGGGCGCTCGGATGACGCTGGAAGCCCCGGGCGGTGTGGTCCAGATGACGATCGACCGGGCGTTCCTGCCGCAACCGTCGCGGTACAAGCTGCCTGAGGGAACCCGGATTGTGCAGGCGGTGAAGGGCGACATCACCGGTTCGGGTTTGGCGGACCGTGTGTTGCTGGTGGGACGGTTCGATTCGGACTCACGCGCAGCGGTCGAGATGCGACTGCTGGTGCAGCGAGGCTCTGCGGGGCGTTTCTCGGTTCACCAAATGCCACAAGATCTGGGACGCGGATACGAGGCGTCGATCATACTACGGGACGTCACGGGTGACCGGATACCGGATGTGTTGTACCAGTCGGCAACAGGGGGCAGCGGTGGGGCCATGAACGCCGCCGTGTTCACCGGTCCGCGCGGCAAATACCAGTGGATCTTTCGCTCGAACGGAACCCCATTGCCGAAACTCACCGGAACCCTTTCGGGTGACACACTCACCGTAACCACTCCCGGACAGACGCCGTTACGCGTTCCCCTGAGCGAGGTTCAGCGGGAGACCGCAGACGGCGAGACGACCACGTGGGGGGATGAGATCGTCCAGTGGATTGAGCCGGTGTCGCGACCGGTGGGGATCGCCATCACACGCAGCCTTAGACTGGGCCCCAATGTGAACACGGTGACATCGCTTAGAACTGTGTTGAAATGGACCGGTAAGGCATGGGCTCCCGTGCAGACCACCGTAATCCGTTGAAAAATTGAGTGCTAACATGCCGGCAGGGATCCGACCATCCCTGCCGGCTGCGTTCGGCGGCGCGTCATG
>CAZHSN010000068.1:0-18507 GCA_964535125.1 uncultured bacterium | reverse complement strand
GGACGCCTCGGCCGGAGTCATTCCGCGGAAGCACATCGGTATCTACGGATACACGCGCGAGGTGCTGCTACGTCTCGCGTCGCTGGCGCCGTCGCCGCTTGAGATCACCGAGTCATTGGAACAGTTGCGCGCATTGGAAAACGGCATCCGCATCCGGATGGTCGATGTGGACGCCGCTCCGGTGGGGGTGGATACTGCGGACGACCTGGCGCGCGCCCGCGCGATGCTGGAACAACAGGGGTAACGCTCAATGCATCAATGGAATGAACCTCTGTTTGACAGTGATGGCATGCGGTCTCTGGACAGGCATGTCATAGAGGAACACCACGTTCCCGGCATAGTGCTGATGGAGACAGCCGCCATGGCGGTGGTCCAGTGTGCGGCCGAATTGGTGAACGGCGACTGGACCGGCCGGCGCGTGGCGGTGCTGGCGGGCGGCGGCAACAACGGCGGCGACGGGCTGGCGGTAGCGAGATTGCTGTACCGCCGGGGGGCGGCCGTCGCGGTGTTGCTTGCCGGCGACCCGTCGCGGATCACCGGCGATGCCTTCACCAACCTCGAGGCGGTGAGGTCACTGGAGATACCGGTCATATCCGTTGATGACTCCGAGCAGATGAAGGATGTGCTGGACAACGCGCAACTGTACATTGACGCGCTGTTGGGGGTGGGCGCACGCGGTGCGCCGCGCGGGGCGATATTGGAACTGATTGATGAGGCCGCCCGCCGTCCAATACCGGTGGTGGCGATTGATGTGCCGTCCGGAGTCGACCCGGACACCGGCGAAACGCCGGGGCGCGCGCTGCGCGCTACGCTGACGGTGGCGTGCGGATGCGCCAAGCCGGGTCTGGCGATTACCCCCGGCAGTTTGATGGCCGGCAAGGTGGTCATCGCTGATATCGGTATCGGCATCCACAGCCACACAGAGACGCCGTTCCACTGGATCACTCCGCATTATGTGCGCAGCGTGCTGCCGCAATGGTACATGGATGATCATAAGGGACGCCATGGCCATCTTCTGGTAATCGGGGGGAGCGCGGGTATGTCAGGCGCGCCAGCGCTGGCGCTGCGCGCGGCGTTACGCAGCGGCGCGGGGTTATGTTCCGCAGTGGTGCCCGGCGTGATACGCGATTCGGTCGCCATACAGGTGCCTGAGGCGATGGTTACCGGCCTCGCCAGCGCGGAGCCCTGGCTGGATGGCTCCGTTGTGCATGGCGACGCGTTATCCCGCTGTTCAGCGGTCGCCATGGGGCCGGGATTGGGAACCAGTCCAGCGTGCAAGGGCGCGCTGGCTGCGGTGTTCAAGAACCGGGTCCCGGCGATGGTTCTGGATGCCGACGCCCTGAATCTGATGTCAGCGGACCGATCGTTGAAGCCCGTGAACCCGGAGCAATGCGTGCTGACGCCGCATCCCGGTGAGGCCGCTCGCATGCTCGACATCACCGCATCCGAAGTGCAGGCGCATCGGCTGACCACAGCGCGTGTACTGGCTGTGCGGACGGGCTGTGTCGTCGTACTCAAAGGCGCAGGCACGCTGGTGGCGGCGCCAGATGGGCGGGTACTTATCAGTTCATCCGGCAATCCCGGCATGGCCACCGGAGGGGCTGGCGACGTGCTGACCGGCTGCATCGGCGCGCTCCTGGCTGCAGGCATGGCTCCGTTTGATGCAGCCGCCTGCGGCGCATTCCTGCATGGATTGGCCGGCGATATCGCCAGTATTGACCACGGCCTGGATGGCCTGACCGCCGGCGGCATCGTGGATGCGCTGCCGAAGGCGTTCCTGGCCGTACGGCAGGGAACCGCACCGGTTAAATGGTCGTCATGGCCAATGGATCACGTATGAGGGGCATGAGCTGCCGATGCGTTCGCGTCTGCAGCAGTCTGGATCTGACGCCCGGACATCAGGAGGATAGATGGGACTGAGCCGCTGTTACCTGCCGATGCTGTTGATGGCGCTTGCCGTGGCTGCAAGTGCGTTGCCCCAGAGCCTGCCGGTGGAAACGCCATCAGCCGTCCCCTGTTACATCTGGCTGGAGTCTCGCGACGGTCAGGTGCTGATCGCTGCCCGTGAAGCGGTCACAGGCAGCGTCACACTGGATATCGCCAAAACGCGGCAGCGGATTGGCGAGCAGGCCGACAAGCTATTGGCCGGTTCGGCGGTATACGCGCTGCAACCGGATACCGGCAATCTGGCGGTGATCTGGCCGTCCCGTGCAGATACACGCGTCGTGTTCCAGCCCCAGGCGTTCCGTATGGCCAATCAGTTGCGGGTTCGGCTTGAAGATCAAACCGGTCGCCCGGTGGCGCATGCCGGAGTGTCGCTGGTTCTGCCGGATGGAAGCCGCCGCAGTCTGGTGGTGACTCCTGCCGACGCGGGGATTGCCGTCTTTCGGCGGGTCCCGCACGGCCGGATCACGGTGTTGATGCAGTACGGGGACAACCTCACCGCGTCTACACAACTCACGCTGGAACGCGACCGCGCGGATGCGGTCCCGGAAGCGTTGCTGACCGTGTCTGGAGGCGCACCGGTGCTGGAACGGACACAACCGCGGGGAGACCGTGCATCCGACGCCGTTGACCGGCCCGGAGAGGGCTCCACCCCGAGGTCTGCACCCCTCCCGTGGCCCAACACGTTGATGGGCCTGGCAGTGGTTGCCGCCGCAGGGTATGTGGCCTGGCGCGTGGTGCGGCGGCGCCAACTCAACATCTCCGAGATGCTGCAGGCGATGGGCGTGGATGCGTCTGCGGCCGGTTCGGGGGCGCCCGACGCCCCCGCGCCGGAGCCTCCCCGTCGGATCGTACCGGAGGGGTGTTGTGAGTTCTGCGGCGAACCGCTGAGCCAATGCCGTTGCCACGCCCAATCGGCGCCTGCCTCTGCGAACAGCGCACCGCCGGTGCGCCCCAAGGGGCTTGTCTGTTTGCGGCCTGACGGCGAGGCGCGTATCCCGCTGGACGCCGGCGAGGTACTGCTGGGACGGGCGGATACCTGCACGCTCAGCCTTCCGGAGGATCAGGCGGTCAGCCGGCGTCACGCCGTGATCACCGATGACGGTGACGGGTACATCGTGAAGGATCTGGATTCGGCCAACGGTACCTGGTTGAACGGCGTACGCGTGACCTCGGCGCGCCTGAGCGCGGGTGACACCCTGCGCGTCGGCCAAACCGACATTCGGGTGGTCGGGTAACCGGGATGGCAGGACGCGCGCTGCTGGGGCTTATCCTGGGCCTGCTGGGCGGACTGTTCGGCTTCCTGCTTCAGGAGCCGTTGGTGAACCATCAACTGATCATGCAGTCTCCCGTGCGGGCCGGCGGTGAGTTCACCAAACTCGCGCTGGTGCTGGGAGCAGTGCTGGGGCTGTTCCTGGGTGGTGCGGATCACATCGCCCGACGGGAGACCCGGCAGGCGCTGCGCGCCGCGGTGAAGGCGGCGTTGATCTGCATGCCCGGCTCCTGGGCGGCGCTGACATTGGGCAGCGCGGTCTACACCGCGCTGTCTGTGTTGCTGGGCAACCCGGCAATCCACGGCGGATCGGGACCGTTGAGTTTTGTGTTGGATCTGCTGCCGCGAACGGTGGGATGGACGGTGTTCGGCGCGGCCACAGGAGCAGCGGTCGGCGCCGCCTCGGGCTCCTGGCGGCGTACCTGGCACGCTGCGGTCGGGGGCG
Organism: uncultured bacterium; assembly: GCA_964535125.1. Classification (GTDB taxonomy): domain Bacteria; phylum Armatimonadota; class HRBIN16; order HRBIN16; family HRBIN16; genus CAZHSN01. Next base: position 14,845 of record CAZHSN010000068.1, on the reverse strand, counting down.
TGTTGGGCGGTGCGCTGGGCGGCGTGGCGTTTGTTGTAGCGGTGCAGCTGTTCGGATGGCTGATGGCCTCGCTGACGGCGGAACCCGGGCAGATGGTTGAAGTGGGAGGCCCCGGACGAGGAGTGGGGCTGACCGTGCTGGGAGGGGCGATCGGGTTGTTCGTCTCGCTGATGCGCGATGCGTTGAAGAGCGCCTGGGTGGAGGTCATACTGGCTCGTAACGAGTGGATTGAGTATCCCATTGATAAACCGGTGAACACCGTTGGCCGTGCGGAAACCAGCGATGTGCCGCTCTTTGGCGATCCGCAAGTAGCGCCGCTGCAGGCGCAGATCATCAGCCGGCAGGGCGGCTGGGTGCTTGAAAACCTGCACGCGGCCACACCGGTGTCGGTGAACAGCGGCGCTCCCGGACCGTTGACAGACGGCGATATTATACGTGTCAGCGGGTTCACCCTGCGGTTCCGTGAACGTGTCGGAAGGGTGACCAAACGCCAGCGGGATGCAGCGCCGGCGGTCCAACCAGTCATCGCCGCGTCGGATGGGCGGTGTTCCTGGTGCGGGGAGCAGCCCGATCCGACCACTGGGTTGTGCCGTTGTGCGTCACGACCCTCCGCACCTTCCGGTTTGTTGCGGCCGGTACTGCGTGTGGTGGGCGGACCTCAACAGGGAGCGGCATGGACATTAACGCCTGGTGTATACACGCTGGGCCGCGACGCCGCCGCAACCATTCGGATTGATGCGGACCCTTCGGTAAGTCGCCAGCATGCTCGTTTGGATGTGGATGCATCCGGCGTGGTGGTGAGTGACATCGGATCAGCCAATGGCACTTGGGTTAACGGCGTGCGTATCACCAGCGCACCGTTGCATCGCAACGATACGATCCAACTGGGGAGTACATTGGTGCGCCTGGAGGACGGCGGCGTGGCCTGAGCGGCGCCGATGCGGTACACTCCTGAAAACGGCCGTGCCGTCATGACCGTGAGGAGTGCTTCCCATGACCACAGAGACCGCTGTACCCGGTGATACCCTTGTCCTGGCGTCCAATGGCCGCAGTACGCGACGGATTGTGATCCCTGTGCGTCCATCGGCTGTGGCGTCCACAGCCGCGCGGGAACTGCAGCAGTTCGTCCGCCAGTCCATAGGAGTTACGCTGCCGATCGTCCGCGAAACCAGCGCGGCTGCCTTTCCGGGCATCTACCTGGGGCCAACACGCCGGTTCCAGCGGTCCGGTTTGGCGCAACACCTGCCAGGATTGGCCGAGGACGGGGTGCTGTATGGTGTGGATGGCAATGATCTGTTGCTGTCCGGCCAGAATGAACGGGGCCAGCTGTATGCCGTGTATGAACTGCTGGAACGGACGCTGGGCATCCGGTTCCTGGCGCATGACTGTACCGTCGTTCCGAAGCACCGCACCTGGAGCGTTCCCCGACAGATGGTTCGCTATGCATCCCCCTTCATGTACCGCGAAACGCTGTACTGGGATAGCTTCCCCAAGTCGATCGCCCCGCGCCAGCGCTTGAACGGACACATGACGCGTTGTGATGCGTCGGTGGGGGGGCGTATCGGATGGCATCCGTTTACTCACAGCGCCAACCTGTTGGTGCCGCCCGAGAAGTACTTCAAGGATCATCCCGAGTACTACAGCCTGGTGAACGGCCAGCGGATTACCGGAGAGGTGCATGCACAGCTCTGCTGGACCAATCCTGATGTGCTGCGTATAGCCACCGCTCAGGTGCTGCAATGGATGGAGCAGTATCCCGATATCCCGATCATTGATGTGTCGCAGAACGATGGTAACGGTGCGTGCGAGTGTGAAAACTGCATGAAGGTGGTGCAAGAAGAGGGTTCACAGCAGGGACCAATCCTTCGGTTTGTGAACGCCATCGCCGATGTGACTATCCACAAATACCCGAACCGATGGGTGGAGACCGAGGCATACGCCTATTCAGTGAAACCGCCAGCCATCACCAAGCCGCGGCCCAATGTACTCATTCGGTTGGCGCACGCCGGCTGTTACTTCCATGGGTTTGAGGCCTGCGGGATCGGCGCAGACTTTGCCGACCATCTGCACGGCTGGAACAGACTGACACGGCGTATCATCGTCTGGCACTACGCCACAAACTTCGGCCACTATGTGGCGCCCAATCAGAATCTGGAAGGCCTGGTCAAGGACATCCGCTTTTATGCGGACCATGGTATGAACGGAGTAACCGTGCAGGCGAACTACCAGGGCCCCGGCGGAGAACTGGCCGAACTGCGTCAGTACCTCAGCGCACGGCTATTGTGGGATCCCCGCACCGACGCGATGACCTTGCGGCAGGAGTTCTGCCGAGGTTACTACGGTACAGCGGCATCCGATGTACTGAACTGGCTGGATGCGATGGACCGCGCCGGGCGCGATCCCGGGCTGCACGGATTTGGAGCCTGGGATCCTTCCGATTCGACGCCGCCGGCGTTAGTGCAGGAAGGGTTGCGCATACTCAGCGCGGCGCGACGTAACGCAGGTTCCGCGCAGGTGGATCGCCGTGTCCGCAAGCTCCTGCTGCCCCTGTGGTACATGCAGGTCACCTGGCCGGCCAAATATGGTCTCTCGGATGCCCAGCGGCCGGCGGTGATCGCCGACATCGGCCGGATCATCCGCGAGTGCCGGATCACACACATCTGTGAAGGCGGTCCGGAAGAGAACGCCACGGGTTGGCTGGCTAAGTTGAACGAGAAGCAATAGTCAGGGCGCTATACACGCAGTTCGTGGTCCAGCGCCCACAGCCGGGGATTCAGTGGATTCCCGGCTGCTTGGCGTGCGACCATCAGCGCACTGACCTGAAGCAGTTGGTTCATCACGGTGTCCATGGTCTCCGCGGGGACGCCATAGTAGAGGAAGTTGACAGGCATCAGGTCGGCCAGCAGATGCATCCGCACCGTGTGCACGCCATATTCCAGCCGCGCTGAACGTCCCTGATGCACGCCGGTTTTTGGATCATGGATATCGGTGACGTGTACGTGTAACTCGGAACCGTCGGGCAACCGTCGGCGGGAATGGAGTATATCGCTCAGCCAGTTCGACACGTCGCTGAACTCAGCCGTCTTGGTGCTGCCGCTGGCCAGGAACAGGTCACGTTTACGTGTGACCATCAGCCAGCGCTCCAGCCAATCTGTCTGCAGGATGGACTTCCCCACCACGCCAAACACCAAGTCGATCTGTTCCAGCGCGCGGTCCGGCAGATCGCCGGGGCGGCAGGCGCTTGTCCACTCCACCGCCATCTCCGGCTCCACCAGGTCGATACCATACAGCCGATCTGCGCCCAGCCTTTGGCGCAGGATATGCATCGCCTGTCGGCCCAGAGCTCCCTGAGCGCCCAGCACCAGTGCGGTTCGCTCGGACAGCGAGAAACCCATCTGGTTCAGCACGTTTTCTACCGCGTTCAAACAGCTGTACACGACGTCGCGGCTTTCGATATGTACTTTATAATTCGATATCGCGATCGTCGCCGCCGGCCAGGCCAGTCTGCCGTGTTGCTGCTGCACATCGCATAGCGCGTCATAGCCATTACGCGTGTGTTCCACTGATCCGATCAGTGTGTCGCCAAGCCAGCCAGCGACCGGCCGGTCCCGGGTGTCGGGGTCGATCCATGTATCGGGGACCCCGTACTGTTGGGCCGCTCTGTTTACCGACACGTTCTCCAGGCTCCAGCGGTTCACCACCGGGGCCAGGTAACCCCCGTCTTCAATGATCAGCAGACGGCTTCCATCGCGCCGGCATGCCCGCACCAGGTCAAACAACAGGTGGGATGCGGTGATGCGCATCGCCTCCAAAAAGTGCAAGGGTGTGTGTTGCAAGTGATTTGCCAAAGGCAGCAGATGCGGCGCCGGTGTGAACGCATCCGACAGGACGAACCGAAGATCCAGCCCGTCCGCATCTGCTGCGGCGGACAGCCCGAAGAAGCGGTGCGAGTGCTCCGGTAACGAGAGCATAACTTCTCGGTAGGCCATCTCGATGACGCCGGCGTACCGAACCCAGAGCGTATCCACCTGACGCGCTCCCATCTCGGTCAGGGCCTGAATCAATCCCAACACCTCGGCTGTCAGGTGATGGATCAGCAGCACGCGGGTATTTGTGAAGACGTTCGGTTGTTTGAGGACGGTGGTAGATACGGCAGGCATGCGCGCCAGGTACTCAGGGAGCGCCGATTGATGACGCGGCTCCATCAAGGCGATGTTCAGGCAGCGCTCCCGCTGGGACAAGTCCAGATAGGTGGTCATCAGTCCATCGTGCAGCGTGATGCATCGGTGGTTACGCATCGGTGTGATAAGATGGGCATCAGCGGATACAGACAGCACCCGCTGCATATGCGGCTGCAGAGACGCCTGAGATGACATTGGGGCGGATCCGGCAAACGACGCTGGCCACGTGATGCAGATCAGTTCCAACTCCGGTAACCCTGCGGTCCGCAGGAACTGGAGCAGATCGGCACAGTGGGTGTCGGTAATGGCCCAACTCCACTTCTGATGCTCGCAGGCCTCGATAATGCCATGAGCGATCAACTTGGCGTTGTTCGGGATGTCGATCCGGGTATGCACCAGATCGATGCGGTCCACCACCGTGTGCGGGATACGTGTCAGACGCAGTCGCGCATCGGACTCGGACTCGAGGGTGATGCGCAGAAACCGTCCAGCTGCAACATATTCGACCAGGTAGTAGTAGCCGGTCTCGTCGGTGACGTCCTCACGGTGGAACGGAAACAGTAGTCCATGCGATGTCTGCCCAGCGGCAGGGAACAACGCCTCAAGCAGGTCAGTGCGCTGGATGGCGTTCAGCATGTAGCGGAACTGGTGTCCGACGACCTCATGAAATGTCAACAGCGCGTCAATCACGGAAAACCGTGCGGTAAATGTGACCATCGTCACACCCAGAGCATGCAGCTCAGGCTGCTGTTCTTGGCTGACATGTTGTTCCACCAGCACGTCGCTGTGTCCGAACGCACATTGATCGAGCACCGACTTGATCAACGTGTCCACCAGTACGTTTAACCCTCTCATCACGCGGATACCCGAGATGTCGATGGCCAAGGTACCCGAGCTGCCTGTCAGCAGCTTTCCCATGACGGGACGCGCGGCTGTCTCTCTATCCGCTTGCCGTTCGTTGATCAGTTCGTTCAGCGCCTGGTTAATGCGCGGCTTCTTCATCACTGTGCGTCCTTTTACGGCGTCGGATCTGTTCCGAACGCTGCTGCAGCGATCGGAAGTAGTCGGTTTCAGTGATCTGCGCCGCCTGTTGATGCTGCTGCTCGGTGTCGATCTCCACCCGCAGATCATCAATGACCTGCCTCAACTGTGCCTCGCGTTGACGTGTGTGATCGACCGCCTCTTGGAAGACCTGCGCCAACTGACCGATATCATCGCACCGTATCGAGACATCGGTTAGGTTTATCCGATCAAACGCGCCTTCTTTCAACTGGCGCGATGCCTCGGTTAGGCGGCGTATCGGCTTGAGTGCACAGTGGATCACCAGCAATGTCAGGCCAACCGCCGCCACGACGATGACGATGGCGATCATTCCGCCATACCGAAAGCTGTCCAGCACATAGTCGCTCTGTACTTTATCCAGTTGCACCGGAGCGAGCGACCCACCCAGAGCGTACCGCACACTGCCCCAGCCCTGAGCGGCGAGTGCGCTGATGAGCACAATCGACAGCACAATGGTCAGGTAGTACAGAGCGCCGGCCAGCCCCAGATCGAAGGTCAGAGTTAGACGTCTCAGCATAAACAGCGCCGGGGGGATCAATATGAAGCCTGCACAGATATTTACCACTATGATCGGATGGAAGAACGCCCAGGTCAGCTGCTGCAAGCCGTCGTGCGCCACCAGGTTCAACGTGAACAATCCGACGCTGGTACCGATGACCTGACTGGCCACGATGGTCAGCAACAGTGCGGCGAAGTGCGCCACCGTGTCGAAGCGTCGTATGCCCCACACCGGCAGTAGTCCTGGAATGGCGCCCATGACTCCGTTAGCCAATGAGAACGACCAGTATTGAAATCCGAAGTGTCCCAGATAGTCACCCAAGGCGTTACCCGTGAAGCCGATAATGAAACCAGTGATGGGCCCCATGAGCAAACCACCCAGAAATGGAAGCACGATCTGTGGACGCAACGCGACCACCTGCGCGGAACCCGGCAACGTCAACCCTTGGGTGCCATGGTTGAGCAACCCATACGCGACTCCCAGCGCGAGCGAAACCAACAACAGGCGTACCGTGTTCCGGATCAGCATGTGAGACGCCCTGCCAGCTGTCGTAACCGTTGTGTGAACGCATGCTCCGGATGTTGCAACGCAAAGACGCCGTTACTGGCCAGCGTCATCAAATCGTCGCAATGGTACAACACGGATTCCACAGGGTAACCATATGCCGCTTCCACGGTCTGACGCAATGTGTCTTCGGGTAGACTGGCCGGCGCCTTGTTGATGCACAGACTCATGGCCGGTACATGCAGCTGCGCCGCCACCGTCAGCGTCACGGCGGTTCCCTGGTAGTCCTGACGGTCGGGGCGCAGCAGCACCAGCAGCCGGTCTGACAGCGCCACCGAGAGCAGCGTCTCCTCGCTTAGGCCGGGATGGGTGTCGATCAACAGCACATCCAGACGGCAACACTGTGCGAACGCATCCAGACCATCGTTCAGGCGGTCCACATCGTAGCCGTCGTTAATGATCCGTGCGATGTCCCCGGCGTGGATGCTGCTGGGCAGCAGTGTCAGCGTCCCGTCCAGCGGCTGCTCCAGCCGGGGCCGCAGATCGTAGACGGCATCTTCAATATCGCACCGCGACCAGAGGTAGTCGTTCAGACACCGTGACAGGCTGGATGCGTCAAATCCAAACAAGGCGTGGATCCCGGGGGACTGCATGTCCATGTCGACCAATCCCACGCGCAGTCCCCGGCACGCCATCAAAACCCCCAGGTTGGCCGTGATGTTGGACTTGCCGGTGCCACCCCGGTAGGAGTGGATGGAGAGGAAACGGGTTGCCGCCATGGCCTGTACCTCAACGGTTGGGTACTGACTACTACACCGGATTGCGCTGTGATTCCTGCCGACTTCCCGACGCCTGGATGCCCACACCGATGGCAATGCGCGCTCAGTTGTGAAATAATTCACGTGCAGGACGCGCAGCGCCGCAGACTATGCTTGAATGCGCATGGGACGGGCTGTATACTGCAACCAACAAGGCAGTTTCTTACACATAAGGGGTGTTCTATGACGGAGCCGTCTACCGTGCCGTCCCCGAAGCACGTGTACCTGGAGCAGGAACGCGGTGTCACGGAAGTGGTGACCGAGACCGGTTATGCGCATCTGCGGGTGCGATCGGGATCGGGAGCTGACCGCCAAGCTGTTCATCTGCGGATTTTGCGCACGATTGCCGCTCAGCAGATCGTGGTCTCGCTGACCAAGTTAACTCCGGAATGGGTTACGTTTGCCGTCCGCTCGGGCGATTGTTCCCGGGCGATGGACGCACTGACCGAAGCCGGATACGAAGCCTATTGCCAGGCCCCGCTGGCCATGGTGACCGTGATCGCAGGCAATATGCGCGAATCCTACGGTGTGATGTGGCGGATCGCCGAGGCGTTGTCGTCCGTATCGGCCCCGTTGATTGAAACCGGAGACTCTCACAATACCGTGCGTTGTCTGATACCGGAGTCGATGGCGGATGCCGCCGCCGAAGCACTGAGACGTCAGTTCCTATCTGATGAGGCGCCAGCATGAGGATATTGGTACAGAAGTACGGCGGGACATCCGTCAACACACCGGAGAGCCGTGCACGCGCCGCGGCCAAGATCATCCAGGCCCGGGAGTCCGGTTATGCCATGGTCGTGGTGGTGTCCGCCATCGGCCGGCGAGGAGCGCCCTACGCTACCGATACGTTGGGTGACATGCTGAAAGGGATCGATCCGACCGTGGCGCCGAATGCGCGCGAGTGGGACATGATGCTGGCGTGCGGCGAGATCATCTCGACCGTGGTGATGGCCCATACGCTGAAGACCATGGGATACGACGCGGTGGCGCTGACCGGCGGACAGGCGGGGATATTCACCGATGGCGAGTTCACCAATGCGCGGATCCTGCGCATTGAGGCTCAACCCATCCGGCACTATCTGGAGCAGGGACTGATCGTGGTCGTGGCCGGTTTTCAAGGCACCACAGAACCGACGGGGCCGGCGCATCCTGACATCACCACGCTGGGACGCGGCGGCAGCGATACCACCGCTTCCGCGCTGGGTGTCGCGCTGCAGGCGGAGGCCGTGGAGATATACACCGATGTGGACGGCGTATTGACCGCCGACCCCGATGCGGTGCGTGCCGCGCGTACGCTCTCGGTAATCAGCTATGAAGAAGTGGCTGAGATCGCCCATCAAGGCGCCAAGGTGCTGCATCCACGGGCGGCTGAGATCGCGATGGCGCACAATATACCGCTTTGGGTGAAGAACACCTTCTCGGATGAGCCGGGAACGATGGTCACCTCGCGGGAGAGCGCCGGAGGCGGACTGCCCGAAGTGACCGGTGTGACGCATACCTCAGGGCGGATCGCCTTCCTTGAGTTCTGTGTGGGGGATCTGCCGACCAAGGCTGATGTGGAGCGCCGCATTTACCATTTGATGGCTCAGGCGCGCACCAGTCTGCATCTGAACAGTACCGCGGCCGATACCTTCTCGTTCGCGATCCCGCGCGACCGGTTTACGAATATCCGAAGTCTGTTGGACGGATTGGTGATGCCCGCGGGCGGCGGTTCTAACGAAATGCTGATCTTCCAACTGGGTGACGAACCGTCACTGGCGTTCCAGGCGCAATATGATCTGCTTCTGGGCCAATCCAACGGTCTGCCGGTGCGGGTGGTCCCCGTCAATGTGCGGGAGAACTGCACGCTGGTCTCTGTGATCGGCCCTGAACTGATGAGGCGTCCGGGGATGTTCGCGTTCTTCTTGTTGACGCTGTATGACGCTGGCATCAACGTGGTGCAAACGGCGAACAGCTCTCTGTCGCTCTCCGCAGTGGTCAGCGACAGCGACTGTGACCGCGCGGTGCGCGTGTTGCATGCCCGTTTTGTGGAAGAACGCGCGTATGCGCTCGGATGAGCAGCCGCCGGAAGAGCCCCCGCGCATTCCGGATCCGCCGCAGCTTCACGAGCCGCTGATCCGCCCGCGCAGGCGTAATCCGTGGTCGTCGACGCGGCTTGAGGACGCATCAGCCGCCACGCTGGCCGCCTCTCTGGGCGTCGCGCTGGCGGCGCCTCCGCTGATCATGTATCTGGTGGGATCCTGGTTGGGGCGTGTCACCGGCTGGGGGGACATGACCGGAGTGGTTGCGGCGGTGCTGGGCATCGCCGCGGGGATTCTGCAGGCGGCTCGGATCATCCGGCAGATCGATGAAGTGGAGCGCCGGAAACGCAGATGAACGCCGAACCACCGCTTTGGCTGCGGCCACGCGCACTGGCTTATAGCGCCGCTCTGGTGGCGTTGACGGGCGTATTGGTCGCGCTCAGTGGTCATTTGGGGCCTGCAACGTGGTATGTTATTGGAGGGTTCTGCGCATTTGGTTCGCTGTATACCCTGCAGCGCGCTATGATCCGGTTAACGGAACGCCCTGACGCCACGCCGCGCAAGGTGGTTATCTCCATGATGTTGCGCCTTCCGGTGCTGGGGGTGGTGGTGTGGTTCGCCAGCCGACAGGAACTGGCGGAAGCCGCCGCATTCGCAGTGGGGTTGGGTATGGCGCCGATGCACCTGATATGGCATGGCTTAAGGCGTTCCTCGGAAACGCCGACTCAACGAGAACGGTAACGAAATGGAACATCATATCAGTCCCTGGATATTTGCGGCCTACTCACTCGTGACCGCCATACTGCTGCTGTCGTTCGCGGCTGCGGTGGCGCGTCAGCGCCAGCGCGTGCCGGTCGGATTCTGGCAGAACGCCGGCGAACAGATTGTGGAGAGTTTCCGTTTCATGGCCGGCAACATTCTGGGCCCGGCAGGTGAAAAGCACTTTGCGTTTCTGGGAACCGTGTTCCTGTTCATTTTGATCAGCAATATGTCCGGGTTGATCCCCGTCATCGGCAAATCATCCACCGCCAACCTGAACACCACCGTTGCGGTCGCCTTGGTGGTGTTTGTGTATGTGCAGATCGTGGGTATCCGGGAGAACGGGCTGCTGGGTTACCTGAAGCATTTCACCGCCGGGACGCCGCCGGCCATGTGGGTGCTGATGGTGCCGCTGGAGATCATTGGCGAATTGGCCAAGCCGGTGTCGCTCTCGTTCCGTCTATATGGCAACATGTATGGGGACGAAATGGTTGTTGGCACTCTGGCCATGCTGGCGGTGTCAGTACTGCCCATCTGGCTGCCAGTGCCGTTCCAGTTTCCCATGATGCTGTTCGGTCTGTTCGCCGGATTCGTTCAGGCGTTGGTGTTTACCACACTGACCGCGATCTACATTTCGCTGGTGTCGCGACACGACGATCATTGAGATGACCGGGCGTTCCGCGTGGCAGCGCGAAACGCCGTGCGCCGGCTTGGCCGGTATACATCGCCACACGCCCTGAGGGCGTGGCATACGTTAACCTGAGGAGGCATCACATTGCTATACCTGTTTGGTCTGGCCCTCGCCGTCGGTTTCGGCCTGCCGGTGGCCGTTCTGTCCGCCGCTATCGGTCAGGGTAAAGCGGCCGCCGCCGCCCTGGAGGGCATGGCCCGCCAGCCCGAGGCAGCCGGTACGCTGCGTACCAACATGATCATCGCTCTGGCGTTCATCGAGTCTCTCGTCATCTACGCGCTACTGATGTTCTTCATGCTGCAGGGTAAACTGCCTGCGACTGAAAAGATCCTTGAGCTGATCAAGTAATCAAGACCCGGGCGCCGAGCGACCTGTTCAGCGCTCAACGATGGGAGTGTCCAGCCATATGGATCCACACGCAGCACACCAGATGAGCCTGCTCGATCAGATGGGCATCGTTCCGGCGATCGTGGGTGTCCAGATCGTCGGATTTGTGTTGCTCTACCTGTTGCTGAAACGGTTTCTGTGGAAACCGGTGGCGTCGTTTCTGGACGAACGCCGCAGAGACATAGAGCACACGTTTGACGACATCGAAACGCGGCGCGCCGAGATGGAGCAACTTAAAGCCGAATACGAACAGCGGCTGAACAACATCGAAGCCGAAGCGCGGGCACAGACCCAGGCGGCTGTCAAAGAGTCGCAGTCGTTGCGCGACCAGATACTGGCCGAGGCGCAGAAACACAAGGAACGGCTGCTGAGTGAAGCCAGGCAGACCATTGAACATGAAAAAGAACAGATGCTGGCAGAGATGCGCATCCGGGTGACCGATCTGACGCTGAAGGCTACCGGTATGCTGCTGGACCGGCGCATGGATGCCGATCAGGACAGAGAACTCGTGGCGCAGTACATCGATCAGGTGGCCCGCAACTGACATGCAGCAGGAACGCGTAGCCAGACGATACGCACGCGCCTTCTTTAACGTCTCGTTGCATACGGGACGTGTGGAGGAGATGCGTGTGGCGCTGCAGCGGCTGCAGGAGGTGGTGCATCAGCACCCGCGTCTGCTGGATCTGCTGCATAACCCGTTGATCCCGCGTGAGTACAAGGACCGCGTGCTGGTGCAGGCGCTGCAAGACAAGCTGCCAGACCTCGTGGTTGGTCTCGCCCGGGTATTGGTGCAGAAGCGCCGGGAGATGTACTTGGACGCGGTCGCGGCAGAGTTCATCGATCTGTATGACGAACACTTGGGTGAGGTGCGCGCAGAGGTGATCTCGGCCAGACCGATCGACGCCCAGCAACTGGACGCGATGTGCCTGGCCTTGGAGCAGCGGCTGCAGCGTAAGGTGTTAATCCACACCACCATTCAGCCGGAGTTGATCGGCGGGGTGGCGGTGCGCATCGGCGATACCGTGATCGACGGGACACTGCAAGGGCGGCTCAGCCGGCTGAGGCATGATATGATGCTCGGCACAGGCATATGAAGCGAACACGAGATCAGGCAGTCACACAGAGAAGGGTGAGATAGATGGCAATCAGACCGGAAGAGATCACATCGATCATCGAACAGCAGCTGCTGAGCTATGATCGCAGTCTGCAGGAGGTGGGGGTCGGCACCGTGCTGCAGGTCGGTGACGGTATCGCCCGCGTGTATGGCTTGCGTGATGTGATGGTCAGCGAACTGGTGGAGTTTCCCGGTGACGTGTTCGGGATGGCGCTCAACCTCGAAGAGGACAATGTGGGCGTGATCGTGCTGGGCGATGACACCAATATTAAAGAAGGTGACACGGTTCGCCGGACCGGGCGGATCCTGTCGGTGCCGGTCGGACGCGCGCTGCTGGGACGGGTGGTCTCGCCGCTGGGACAGCCGCTGGACGGCAAGGGGCCTGTCGCCACCGATCAGATGGGGCTGCTGGAGGTGTTGGCGCCCGGCGTAGTGGAGCGCCAACCGGTGAAAGAGCCGCTGCAGACCGGTATCAAAGCCGTAGACAGCATGATCCCCATCGGACGCGGCCAGCGCGAACTGATAATCGGTGACCGCCAGACCGGAAAGTCTGCCATCGCCATCGATACCATCATCAACCAGAAGACCGCCAACCAGTCCGGTGACCCGGTGTACTGCATCTATGTGGCGATCGGTCAGCGGTTGTCGTCTATAGCCCGCGTGGTGAAGACGCTGGAAGATAATGGCGCGATGGAGCACACGATTATTGTGGTTGCCGGCGCTTCCGATCCGGCGCCGCTGCAGTACATCGCACCGTATGCGGGATGCGCAATGGGTGAGTACTTCCGCGACCGCGGGGAGCATGCGCTGGTGGTCTATGATGACTTGAGCAAACATGCCGCGGCGTACCGCCAGATCAGTCTGCTGCTGCGCAGACCCCCGGGACGGGAAGCCTATCCGGGCGATGTGTTCTACCTGCACAGCCGATTGCTGGAACGCGCCGCGAAGCTGAGCGCTGAAAAGGGCGGCGGATCGCTGACCGCGCTGCCGGTGATCGAAACGCAGGCTGGCGATGTCTCGGCGTATATCCCCACCAACGTGATCTCCATTACAGATGGGCAGATCTACTTGGAGGGCGACCTGTTCTTCGCCGGGTTCCGTCCGGCACTGAACGTGGGCATCTCGGTATCGCGTGTGGGCGGTAACGCTCAGATCAAGGCGATGAAACAGGTCGCCGGTAAGCTGAAAATGGACCTGGCGCAGTACCGCGAGGTGCAGGCGTTCGCTCAGTTCGCCAGTGACCTGGACAAGGTGACCCAACTGCAGCTGCAGCGCGGACAGCGTATGATGGAACTGCTGAAGCAGCCCCAGTATCACCCCATGCCGGTGGTCGATCAGGTGGTGGTGCTGTACGCCGCGTCCAACGGGTATCTCGACAATGTGGCGCTGCCGGATGTCGCCCGCTGGGAAAAGGAGCTGTTGGCGTTCGTTCACGACAAGTATCCGGAGGTTCCGGAGTTCATCCAGCGCGAGAAGCAGTTGGACGACAACATCCGCACCGCTCTTGAGAAGGCCTGCAAGGACTTCATGGGGTCGTTTCAGCCGTCCGGCCAGGTGAGGTAGCGTGGCGACACTTCGACAGATACGCAGCCGCATCCGGATTGCGCGCAACATTCAGCAGATCACGCGCGCGATGAAGCTGGTGGCTGCCGCCCGGTTCAAGCGGGCGCAGGACCGCGTGGTCGCTTCACGCCCATACGCCGCCCGCATGCGCGATATCATCGCGCTGCTGGCTGAAGGCGTGGGTGAAGACGCACATCCGCTGCTTCAGCGGCGCGAGACCGAACGGCGTTGCGCCGTGCTGGTGATTGCCAGTGACCGCGGGCTGTGCGGAGGCTTCAACACCGGCATCCTGCGTCTGGCGATGGAGTTCATCAACGAAACCGGCAAACAGCGCGTCATGCTGATGGCCTGCGGACGCAAGGTCACCCAGTACATGACCCGACGCGGGGTGCCGACACAGCGGGAGTACAACCTGCCGCTCAGCGGTGCGGATCCCAGTCACGCGCGGCAGATCGCCCGCGATGCCAGTTCGCTGTTCATCTCCGGCGAGATCGACGCGTTCTATGTGATTTACAGCCGGTTCCGCAGCGCGCTGGTACAGATGCCCACCGTGACGCAGCTGCTGCCCATAGAGAAGCCGGACGTGCCCGTGGACACGCTGCATGGCGAGTTCATACTGGAACCGTCACCCGACGAATTGCTGGGCGACCTGCTGCCGCGCTATCTGTATAACCTAGTGTACCAGGCGCTGCTGGAAAGCGCCGCAAGCGAACATGGCGCCCGTATGACCGCCATGGCCGCCGCCACGGATAACGCCGGTCAGATGATCTCGACACTGACACAGACCGCCAACCAGATACGGCAGACCGCCATCACCACCGAGATCCTGGAAGTGGTTAGCGGCGCCGAAGCCATCAAAGACAGTTGATGCGCGAGCCTAGACTAAGACGCTGAGGAACACACATATGGCCACAGGCAAAATATCACAAGTGATGGGTCCGGTACTCGACATCCGCTTTGCGCCGGAAGAGTTACCCGCGCTGTACAACGCCATCACTATCAACATGCCCGACCGCGAGACTCCGTTGCTGGCGGAAGTGGCGCAGCATCTGGGCGACGATGTGGTGCGATGCGTTGCGATGTCCAGCACAGACGGTCTGGTGCGCGGCATGGATGCCGTCGATACCGGTTCTCCCGTCACGGTGCCTGTCGGAGAGGCCACCTTGGGCCGTGTGTTCAACATGCAGGGTGAACCGATCGACCAACGCGGTCCGGTCGAAGCGAACAAGCGGATGCCGATCCACCG
>CAZHSN010000067.1:12949-18524 GCA_964535125.1 uncultured bacterium | reverse complement strand
GCGCGGGAGCGGTACCGCCTGGTCTGTCATGACTTGGCGCAGCCGGTGGGTAGCCTGTCAGGCGGGAACCAGCAGAAGGCGCTGCTGGCCATGTGGGCCGGCGTCACACCGCGCGTATTGATCGTGGATGAACCGACCCGAGGCGTCGACGTGGGCGCGAAGGCGGAGATCTACCAGCACCTGCGCGCCATGGCCTCAGAGGGTATGGCCATTCTGTTGATCTCATCCGATCTTCCCGAGGTGATCGGATTGTCGGATCGGGTGCTGGTGATGCGCAAAGGACGCCTGGTGGCCGAACTGCAGGGAGACCAGTTGACCGAAGACCATGCCGTTACGTACATGACCGGCGCAGGTGTCTGTGATGAAGAGCCGGAGTCGCCCGGAAGCCGGAGGACCTGAACATGCAACAGTTGATGGACCGAATGGAGCGCCTGACCGCACGCCGAGAGTTCATGATACTCTACATCGTCGTGCTGACATCTGTGGGCGTGGCATGGGCCGCTCCGGAGTTTTTATCTCGGGAGAACCTGTCCGCGGTGCTATTGGCCTTGGCGGATCAAAGCATCATCGCGGTCGGGATGACCATGCTGCTCGTGTCGGGTGGATTCGATATGTCCGTGGGTTCCACCATGGCCTTATCAGGCGCTTGCACGGCCATCTGGCTGCAAGTTGGGATGCCGGTTCCGCTGGCCATCGCGTTGGGGCTATTGGTCGGATTGTGCATCGGGCTAATAAACGGACTGATCGTGTCCCGGTTGGGTATCAACCCGTTCATCACCACTCTGGGGATGATGAGCCTGGCGCGCGGTATGCTGATGGTCGTCACCGACGGCAAGAACATCTCGGGACTGCCGGAGAACTTTACGCAACTGGGGCAGGGCAGCCTGCTGGGCATTCAATATCCCATCTGGATCTCGTTGGCGTTGGTGATTTTAGGAGACTTGCTGATGCGCAAGCATCGCTGGTTTCGCCAGAACTACTATATCGGCGGTAACCCCCGTGCGGCGCTGCTGTCGGGCATTCCGGTGGAACGCGTGCAAGTGTTCAACTACGCCTTAACAGGGGTTCTGGCCGCGCTGGCCGGCATTATCATCTGTGCCCGGCTGGGGTCGGCTTCCACAACGGCCGGTAAGGGGCTGGAACTGCGCGTGATCTCGGCAGTCATTATTGGCGGCGCCAGCCTGCAGGGTGGCGTTGGTACCGTCGGCGGTGCGTTCCTGGGGGCGCTGCTGATGACGGTGCTCATCAGCGCGATCAACCTGTTGGGCATCGAGTTGAACTGGATCGACTTCGTGTTGGGCGCGACGCTGTTGGCCGCAGTGATGGCCGACATGCTGGGTAAACGCAAGACATGAACGCCACAGGGCGGGTTGCTTACGGCAACCCGCCCACCGTTGTCATTGCCAAAGATCCAATTCGTCTATCCAGAGCGTTCCGTCTGTCCGGATCTGCGAGTCCGGGCTGACGTCGATGTAGAGCGCCGCGTGCGTGAAGCCCGCTCCCAGTTGCTCGGGTGTCACAACGCCTTTCATCTCGATCCAGTCACTGCTGCCGGCCGGGCACATCTCGGGAGAGACCAGCAGCGTATCCCCGATCCAGCCGTCCTTGGTGAACCGGGCTAACCCGATGTGCAGTCTCGCTCCGCGAAGCCGTTCCGCCTTCAGCCAGACGCTCCAGTGGATCGGTTGGTCGGGGCGGATCGCCAGATACCACTGCTGCCAGTTCACCATCCGTGCATCATGCGGCGGTGTCGAGCGCAGCGAGCCTGGAGCTAGATGCCCGACCTTCCGATCCCATGTCAGACCTCCTCCACGCTCGGCCTGCCACAGGGAGAGTGGATCCGTACAGAGCCCGGGATCATCGTAGAGACTCAACGCCCCGATAGTCACCGGGTGAACCTGATGGATCGTTGTGCGTCCCATTCGGGCGGACAGCGTGACAAACGCCAGTGCGTGCGGCGTGTTCGTCTGTGTGTGCCATGAGGGGCGCAGCGAGCGTGTGGTCTGTGTCAACGAACCGCTCAGGGCGCCGTTCTGCGCTCCGATCCGCATATCCACGCGTGCGCCGGCTGGCAACCCCGCAGTGCGCGTGGCGATTGTGCCTGCCGGCATTACTGAGGGAGGCCGCACCGCAGCCAGTGCCCCATGCAGCCGGCCGGTGTGCTCCCAACGGGCGCCTCCTTCGATGAAAAGCGGGCCATGGCGCAGATCGAAGCTCAGGCTGTCGGCGGTTCCCTGTCCGATCCGGTTGCCATAAAGGTCATACACCGTCAGGCGCTCCTGCGGATCACATCCCAACTGTGTGGCGCTGACCGGTTGGGACTTCTGCAGGCGGTCGTCGAACAACACGGCGAATCGTCCGCTGTAGGCGGCGACATACAGATGCGGGGCGGGCTGCCAGTTGCCCAGTCCTCGGCGATGATCCAACATCCGCGCTACCGAACTGAGCGCGCAATAGCTGATTTTCGGCAGCAACCCTTCATACAGTACGCCGATGCCCCCATCCCAGGCGTACTTCTCTGTATTCCACTCCGAAGGGCGATGCGGGTCGTGCGGGTCGAGCGTGCAGAACCAGAACACTTTATCTTGCGGACGCTCCGTCAGGTAGAGCGCCATGTTGGCGATGAGTGCTTGAGCCTGGGCCAACTCGGAACTGTTGACCATGTTGTTGTAGTCAGGGTTGAGATCACAGGCCGGAGCGCCGATTTCGTTCAACCAGGCAGGGCGATCCCAACCTTCCGCGCCGCCCCATAGATCCAGACGGGTACGCACGTGATACAGGAACGACGACGGTTGGGCGTAGGTGTGAAAGGTAAATACATCCGTATAGTCGCGTGCGCCCAAGCGGACGCTCTCCTGCAGCCAGCGCCGGTAGCCTGCGCTGCTTGGGGCGTCGACGCGCGCGTCGGGATCCGCACTGCGGACCGCTTCGCGCGTGGCCTTCAACAGCGCCAGGTATTGGTCGGCGTGTTCACCGGCCGTTCCGGGCCACATCATATCGGGCTCATTCCAGGCCTCGTAGTGCCCGATGCGTCCACGGAAGCGTGAGGCCAGGGCATGCACCCAGCGACGCCAGCGGTGCATTTTATCCGGTGGCGGCGGCGACTGCAGCAGCCCGCTGCCGCCGATGCGTTCGGGTGACGAGAACAGGATGGCTTCATACCCCAGTCCGAACTGCTCGCATCGGCTGATCATCTGTTCCATCTGGGTAAAGTCGAACCGACCGTCTGCGGGCTCCTGGGTGCGCCAAGTGTTCTCCCAGGCCAGCCATGGACGTACCCAGCGCGCACCGGTGGCTGCGATCATGGGCATCTGAAACGTGTACGACCAAAGTTGATGCTGGAACAGGTTGATCCCCACATGGGATTGCTGAGGCGTCAGTGTCCGTGTTTGACGGGCGATCCGCGTCAGGCGCAGTTGTGCCAACTCGTGTCCGGCGGTGTCCACTAACGCCAATGTGAACACACCCAGGGACGGCACGGTCACCTGGGTCTCCCACTCGCCCAGCCGATCACCTGGCGGACGCCAGGTGATCACAGTCCTGTTGATCACGCGTTGCGTCAGGTAGTCGGTTAGTACCAGCTTCAGTTGGGTTGGCAGCGCTCCCAGCGTCAATAAGCGCACATGTATGCGTTTGTCACCCACCAACAGGTTGCCGACGGCATCGGTTTCCATGCGTACGCGTGGGACCGGTTGGACGGGGAGCAGGCGCATGCGACTGATCTGGCCGTCGGGCGTCCTCAACAGCAGCCCCGCGGGACAGCGAGCCGACAGAAATGCCTGGTCAAACCGCAGGTTATGCAGTTCCGCTTCCGCATAATGGCTGGACGAGGTCTTGAGCCGGGCGTTGATCCGCCAGTGAGGATCTGACCAGGAACAGGTTCCTTCGGAGTTCGGTGTGAGCCACTGAATGGCGGCCTCCGACCACCTGTCCGGTGCGTTCGATGGCGTGGTGAGCAGCCCCAGCTGGGGCTGCCCATCAGTGAGCGGTACGCTCAGCGGGAATACACCGCCCACCGGTCCCGGCAGCTCCATGATCTGGCCAAGCCAGCCGGGATGCCTCCACTGTCCCCTGTATTGGTCAAGCAAGTCCAGCAGCAGCGGTTTTGAAGGGTGAGGCAGCGGTTCGGCATGCAAGTGCATGCTGAACGCGGTGACAAGTGCCAGACAGATGAAAGCTCGCATAATAGTTCCCCCTCAGGCGCCGGCGATGCGCGGCATCCGCATCGGTTCACACGCCAGTGTGGCCTGCAGAAAGGCGTGCATCAGCCGTGACTTCAGTACAGCGGCAGTTGGCTCATGCCACAGGTTATGCCGCTCATCCGGGTCGGCTTCCAGGTCGAACAGTTCACCGTCATCTCCATGGCGGTACACGGTCAATTTGTAACGCTGATCCACATAGGTTCTTAAATGGCAGTAGGTCGTTCCATGGTGGTTTTCGGTGATTGACCATCGGCGCGCAGGGGCGCCGCCCCGCCAAGTGTCCAACTGGGATACACCCGTCATGACGCCTGGGATAGATGCTCCGGACGCGTGCAAAAACGTGGGCGCCAAGTCCACCAAGTTCTGGATCGCAGAACTTATCCTTCCGGCCGGTGCGTGCCCGGGCCAGCGAACGATGAACGGGATCCGCAGCAGATCCTCATAGTGGTGGATCGCCTTGTAAGCCAGGCCGTGCTGTCCCAGAAAACTCCCGTGATCGGTGGTGAACACCACCAGGGTGTTGTCTGTCAGTCCCAGGTTGTCCAACGCGTTCAATATGCGGCCGATCTCGCGGTCCATCAGGCTGACCATTCCGTAATAGACGGCCATATTGGCGCGCAGGGTTGGCTCATCCATCAGATGGCTGTGTGCACCATGGATAACGCCATCTTCGGGAGGAAAGAGTACTGAGTAGTCCGGATCAATTTGCTGCGTCATCCCGAAGTGGATCGGATTGCGCGCATGTTCACCGGGTTCCAGCGTGCCGGGCTGCATGGCGTTCGGATCGTACATGCTGGCCCAAGGCTCCGGGGCCAGATAGGGCGGATGCGGATCATGGAAGCTTGCCCATATGAAGAAGGGAGTACTGGCTTCGGCTGCCGCCTCCATCCGGGCGATCGTGCGTTCGGCCGTCCAGACCGAGTAGTGCAAGTGTTCCGGAAGCATCCAGGTGCGGCCCGACTTGTATGGCCGCGGGGCCGCAGCGTCGGGAGGCCAGGGCTCGAAGTAGTCGCGCCAGTTTTGCAGTCCCTGTTCTTCCAGCCATAGCGCATAGTGCTGACCCGCATGCGACTCGTCGGCGTGCATGCGGGCCGTTTCGACATGGCTGAAGCCGTACCACGGACCATGGAACTCCCGCCAGAAGTCTAGGTCGCGCAGAAGCGGCTGACACTCGATGGACTCCATTCCGGGGGCTGTGGCCAACGGTTGAAAGTGCGCCTTGCCGACCAGCGATGTCTGGTATCCGTGCCGGGTGAGAATGTCGCTCACGGTGGGGACATCTTCGAACAGCTTCGTTCCCAGCGACCAGGCGCCATGCTGCGACGGATACATGCCCATGAGGATGCTGGACCGTGTGGGGGGGCAGGTGGGGG
>CAZHSN010000067.1:3839-12939 GCA_964535125.1 uncultured bacterium | reverse complement strand
ACTGGGATACAGGCCGGTAATCATTGATGCGCGGGTGGGGGTGCAGGTGGGGTTGGGGCAGTAGGCTCGGTCGAACCGGATCCCTTCCCGGACAAGCCGATCCAGCGCCGGCGTCTGGATGCGCGGATTCACTGCTCCAAGCGTGCTATGATGCTGCTGATCGCTCGTAATCAATAAAAAGTTGGGGCGGCTTGAGTTGGGCTGTTTCATAGACGGCCCCACCAGCAATTGGCGATCAGATCACGGTTGATCACGCGCGCCGCTTCACTCAGTTCCGGATAAGGTGTATCGGTGACGTCAACGAAGCCGATATTGTAGTTCTCGCCATCATACCAGCGCCCCGTGATCGGCTGGTCAGTGTACTGGAACCAGTGCGCTCCCACAATCCGTGGGTCACGGGCCGCGCTGCGGATGTAGCGTTGATAGGCGCGGCCGCGCTCCCGTTGGTTCGGTACCGGCACCAGTCCCTGGTGGAACATCCCGCGGTCTAATGCGCCGAAATGGAACTCGCCGATCATCACCGGGCGGTCAAATGTGAACTGCCCGGCAACCGCCGCATCGATTTCACGCACATAGGCATTGAAGCTGATCACATCGCAATACTCAGCCGCGGCGCGTATGGCCTGAGGATGGCTCCAGGCGAATCGGCAACCCAGGTAGAGCATTCCGGGCGCTTTGGTGCGCATGGCGTCGCGAATGGTGCGGAAGTATTGTGCGGCGAACCGGTACGTGAACTCGGCCAGATCTTGCGTGCAGTGTTCCGAACGCGATGGTGGTTCGGCGATGGCGGTCCAATCCGCAAATGAGGCATTCCACGCCTGGTTTAACGCCTCAATGGACCCATGCCGTTCTCGCAGAAAGCTTAGGAACGCCTGCCGGGCCGGCTGATCCGGTGGGGCGGTCAATACACCGCGTTCAACACCCTCCCAAGCCAGTTCGTTGTCGAAGAAGCAGCCGATACAGCGGGGATCTGCCGTGTGTTCCTCCATACCCCACAGTCCCTGCTCAACGGCCGTCTGCCACGCGGGATCGTAGACATCATAGATGGGCGCCCAATAACCGCCGCCGGAGGTGAGTCGCCGGTAATCGATCCGCGCCGGTCCGCGCGAGATCACGTAAGGCATGCGGATCTGGCGCGTGATCTCCACATCCGACCAGTTGGCGATGGTGTTGAACCCCCAGCGACGTAATCGCCTGCCGGTAATGTCCGCCCATCGCTGACGGGGCGACGGCCCATATCGGCGTATCAGATTGGCGCGGATCATGTTGACCACTTCACCCTCACCGCCAATCCGCTCGGCCATGCTGTGTGCTGTGCCAAATCGGGCGCGGCAATAGGCGCCGTATACCGGGTCATCTGCGGCCGGAAGCCATTCGTGCCAGCCGTCTCGGCCGGAGACAAAAGTAAAGCCTTCTCCGTCGGTCACGCAATCCATGCCGATCGACCAGAACAGGTGTCCGTCCGGAGTGACCAGCCACCAGCGGTCACCCAGTTTGTCGGTACGGAACCGTCCCGTCGCCTTGAGTTGTGGACCGCCGAGCCATCCGCCGTATGCGTCCAGGTCACGGCGGGTGCGCTCCCGGTTGAGCTGTTGGCTTTCACGCTGTGTCCGCTGCGCCAACTCCGTGTCGCCGCGCAGCTTGCCTGGCCAGGCCGCGTGTTTGTACTGCCCGAACCGGTCGATAAACGGCAGACTGACCGATCCGCTGTCCTGCCTGGGCAGCAGTCGGAAGTTCGAAAACGACAGCGTCACCGGTTCGGCCGGTGAAGCCAGAAACAACACAAAGCCGACTATGCGTGACGGATCGATTTCGGGGCCGAACGGCGCGGGCCCGATACCGGGTTGCCCGCGCATTCCCCAGAACATGCCGCTCTGGCGGGTGCGCATGCGCAGTTCCAGAGTGGTCCAGCGCTTGGGAGCGGCTTCGATCTGTGCGGTGTTGCAGTGCTCCATGCCGTTCGCACCGGTGTTGTCCAGGCGCAGGAACACCGTTACCGCCCGCGTTCCCGGGTTGTAGACGTCCAGCGCCATGCCCGCCTGGCTGCTCCAGTCCCAAGGGGGATCGGCTCCGAAGGTGACACCGGGCCATGCGGCGGGCGTGAACCTGACGGTCACCGCCTGACGCCCGCCGATCTGTGCGTCAGTGATCTGAGCATGGCTGGGTTGTCTGTGAGCCGGAGCCGGCCCGGGATTGATGGACAGACCTGTTCGTGATGGCATCGAGCGGCGCCTCCCTAACGGTATGATGTCAGGTTGGCTGAGCCGATGCGGTTTTCCTGCCCGCGAGCGGTGCGGGCAGGCTCAAGTCACGATCGCCAGGCAAGCTCCTGGCAGAGGTCCAGGTAACACTTCACGCCTTCCGGCGTGACGTTCCAAGGGATGTGGTTGCCGATACACATCAGGTATCCGTCGGTCATTCGGGCTGTCTCTACCATGGAGAGCACCATCGCCCGGATTTCATCAGGATTGTTTCGTGTCAGGATGCGGTTGTCTCCCTCACCGGCCAGCACGAATCCGGGGTGCTTGTGGGCGATCGCCTTGAAGTCGGTAAACGGCTCCGTCACGATCCCTTCAGCGCCGCAGGCAAATACATCGTCAGCATAGGCGTCCATGTTGCCGTCCGCCATGAAGACCACCTTTTTACCGGCGGATCGCACGATTCCCCAGAACTCTTCATATCGCGGGAAGATATACCGGTTCATCCATCGGGGTGAGCAGACCGGACCGCGCGCGGTGACAATGTCATCGTGACACATGATGACGTTCACCGGAAGGCGGGCAAAGGCGCGGAATACCCTGCGGTTGATCTCAGCGAATTCGTCCATGATCCGGGCGAACTCCTCTTCCCCGCAGATTTCCAGAAACAGTTCCCAGCCGAAGGTGAGCAGGGGCCACATGAACATGGTGTTGTAAAAGCCCTGTATCACCACCTCTCCCTCCGGGGCGGTATCACCCCACTCGGCGGGGTAGTTTGCACGAAAATGGCGATATAACGCTTCTTCATCACGATAGTCACGGGACTCGACCACCGGGATGTGTGTGAAGTCGCCCTGCTCCAATGGCGAGAACCGCAACGCTTCTTCTGCGCTGGCGAAGTTGTGCCCCCAATCCCAATGCCATGATTCGCCGTCACCCCAGCGCACGCTGTGCCGTGTGCCGTCTGTGTCGGCCGGTGTGGTCTCGGATGGATGCGGGCGGGGGGTGTCGTCCGGTGGTACGGGCAGCCGTAACTCCGGATACCGTTCCGCCAGAGCCAACCGGCACAGACGCGGGTGATCGTAGTAATCTACGCCGGACAGAAATGTCTCTGCATCCGGGCACGACCAGTGTTCATAATGCGGGATCCGTGCGGGACGTCCCCCCAAGAATGCCATTGCGAGATCGTTCACGTGTTGCCTCCAATGAGTGCCATACGATGTGTGTGTGCTGCGAAATGGAACAGCCTTGCTTTTGAGGTGTATGGATACGATTGGCGTCGGTTACCACATGATTTTTGCAAAATAGCCCGTACAATATGCAACCCGCCGGCGGTGCGTGCGTCTATATAACCAAGCAGTACTGCATGGCCGATGCCAGACGCCATCGCCCCTGCACTTTTGGGGGTGTCTTTCACCTATTTGTATAACAGGCTGATGGTAATCGCAAGGTATTGCATTGACTTTTGATGCTTTGCCTGATACCATGCGTACCATCCGGAGTATTCCGGAGCGGTGGCGTCCTGACGCAGTCACCGCGATGTTGTACACGCAATGCAAGCTGGAGGTACCGTAATGCGTCGAGCGTTTACGCTCATCGAGCTGCTGGTTGTGATCGCCATCATCGCGATCCTGGCAGCGATCCTGTTCCCCGTGTTCGCGCAGGCGCGCGAAAAGGCCCGGGCGACCAACTGCCTCAGCAATGTGAAGCAGATCGGCCTGGCAATGATCATGTACACCGAAGACAATGACGGTGGATTCCCCATCATGTATGTGGACTGGGGCCGCCAGATCGGCGACGACTGGAGTGAGCTGTACGCTGGACACTCTGGTGTCGGCAACGAAGCTCAAGCTGAGTACGCCCGCAAGGCCAGCTATGTGGCTCAGCTGCTGCCGTACGGCAAGAGCGCCAAGATCTTCGTCTGCCCGTCTGACAGTTCGGTCGGAACTCAGTTCGCCCCGGGCGGAAACTTTACCTCGTACCACTATCGCCACTTCATCGCGGCATCCTGGTGTCCCGCAGCGGTGGACAGCGGTGCGTATCACTTCGCCCGCTGGGTATGGAAGTCTTCCCGCTTTGAGAACCCCGCCGGAGCGTTCTTGGTGCACGAGAACAACGTGTGGCACAACGTAAAGCGCGACTATCTGGAGCAGATCGCCGGTTGCGGCGATGACAACGGCCGCAAGGGTCCCACCCCGAACTCGACGATGAACTTTGTATTCGGCGACGGCCATGCCAAGACCTACGCCATCGGGCAGATCCTGATGGTGCAGCCGGCCTGGTGTGGTTTCGGTTGGGATTACCACTGGCCCCGCACCGGTTGGGATTGGGGTAACGGCGGTACGCCGAACCCGGATATCGAGTAGTTCCCGATCTGTCTCCCTGCCCGAAGCCGGTCTCTGATGCGCCGGCGGGGCGTCTATCTCCCGCGGGAGGGTTCCCGCAACCGCAGCCCCTCATCGGGCGTCGGCAGTCTAAACACCGATGCGGGGCTGTTTCGTTTACTGCAAGTGCAAGTGCAATACCAGGAGGAGCAACACCATGCGTCGAGCGTTTACGCTCATCGAGCTGCTTGTCGTGATCGCGATCATCGCGATCCTGGCGGCGATCCTGTTCCCCGTGTTCGCGCAGGCGCGCGAAAAGGCCCGAGCGACCAACTGCTTGAGCAACTGCAAACAGATTGGCCTGGCGATGGCCATGTACACCGAAGACAACGACTCCTCGTTCCCGATCGCCTATGAAGCGGATGCGGTTCGAGTGGGTGACGGCTATTGCGAGCTGTATGGCGGACATGCAGGCGTCGGCAACGATGACCAGGCATTCTATGCCAAGAACATGAGCTATGTGGCCCAGCTGATGCCGTACGGCAAGAGCGCCAAGATCTTCGTGTGCCCGTCTGACAGTTCCGTGAGCACGCAGTTTGCCGTCGGCAGCAACTTCACCTCCTACCATTACCGCCACTTCATATCGGCCACCTACGCCCCGAACTATGCCGGCAGCATGCACCTGTATCACCGCAAGATCACGGAGAGCTTCTTCGAGAATCCCGCCGGTGTGTTCATCGTGCACGAAAACAGCGCCTGGCACAACATGAAGCGCGACTACCTCGAGTGGCTGTCCGGCTGCGGTGATGACAACGGACGCAAGGGTTGGACCGGCAACACCACCATGAACTTCGTGTTCGGCGACGGTCACGCCAAGACCCATCCGGTCGGCAGCATCCTGTCTCCCGGTTCCCATGCCTGCGGCACAGGGTATGACTACCACTGGCCAAAGAACGGCTGGAACGCCGACGGATCACCGGTACCTGACATCCAGTAGACCCATACATGCAGCCGGGGACGTCCTGTGGGACGCCCCCGGTTGACCTTTTTAACGCCCCTCGACCTGCCTCAGTCTCTCCATAAACCGCTCCGGCGCCTCAAATCCCGTCAGCCGCAGGTCTTTACGTTCAACGCCATCCGTACTCAGGAACACGATCGTCGGTACGCCGGTCACCGCGTATTTTTTTGCGGCTGCCGCAGCAACGGGATCATCATCGCGCGTCAGGTCTACTTTCAGCCGTACAAAGGACTGCAGCAATGGCGCCACGCGTGGGTCGGGAAACGTACGCGACTCCAACTCACGGCAGGGAATGCACCAGTCGGCCCGGAAGTCGATGATGACCGGGGCGCCGGACTGCGCTGCGGCGGTTACGGCACGGTCGCTGTAAGGTTGCCATTCCACCGGGTGATGCACCGCTGGAGCGGGTCGAAGTGACCACAGAGCGGCGGTGATGACCACCAATCCCAGCACGCGCCGGACGTTGTCAAACCAACGCACATGGGCTGCTTTCCGATCCAGCAGGTTCCACCAGAGTCCTACGGCCAGGCCGTAAACAGCCAGCAGCACGCCGCCCCAGGGTGGCAGCAGGGGCAGCAGAAAGAACAGCGCGGTGCCGATCAGCAGGAAGCCGAAGATGTGCTCCATGACGATCATCCACTCACCGCGCTGTGGTAACGCCTTGATGCCGCCGGCGAACGTCGCCAGCACCAGGTAGGGCAGTCCCAGTCCCAATCCCAGCGTGAGGAACAGCGCGAAACCCAGCAGCAGACTGCCCGATGCGGTGACCAACGCCGCCAGCGCCACCACCACCGGTCCGACACACGGCGCGGCCGCAACGCCCACCAGCGTTCCCATCAGCAGGGCGCCGCCGTAACCCTGGCGCAGTTTCGACTGGTTGCGCAGTTTGGCGGGCAGCTGGATCTGGTACAGCCCAAACATGCTGAGCGCCAGCGCCGCCAAAATGACCGCAAAGGTTCCCAATACCCAGGGATTCTGCAACTGGAACCCAAAAGTGCGTCCCAGCGCAGCGGCGGCCACGCCGAACACCGCATACGTCAGCGCCATGCCCAGCACATAGACACCTGCCAGGGCGACCCTGCGTCGCGGGTGTTCTTCCGCCTGCTTGCCGAAGAATGCCAGCGTAATGGGAATGATCGGGAAGACACAGGGGGTCAGGTTCAGCAGCAGTCCGAGCACCAAGATTAACGGCAGCGCGGCGATCACCCGGCCCGAGCGCAGCATCGCCTCCAACCGATGGACCATATTCCGGTTCTCTGCTGGAGCCTTATCTTTGTCCGACGATACCTCTGTGGCTGCCGTGCCTGCAGGAGCCCGGTTGACTCCGGATGCCGATGCACCGGCCTTGATCTGCAGATCCACGGTGAACGGCTTGGATGCCGGCGGATAACAGGCGTTATCGTCGCACGCCTGATACGACAGTTCTCCGTGTATGGTGACAGCGCCGACTGGCGCTGTGGCGGCAACCGTGACCGGAACGATGATGTCGGTGATTCCCTCATAGACGGCGATGCGCTCCCCGCCGGTGAACGCGAACGCCTTCTGGACGCCTGCCGGGTATGCGGGTTCACCGGCTTGCAGAATCGGTGTGTCGGTGAGTGTGACCTGCGTGGGGATCAGGTAGTCGAGTGTGGGAGGGGTTGCGTTGATATGGTACGGAGCCTCTATCCGAACGCGCACCGTTATCTGTGCCGTTCCCCCGGCAGGCGCCGGCTGAGCGAAGGCCTCCACCGTGATGGCCTGATCGGCCCGGCTGCCCAAGGACAGCGTCTGTTGAGCGGACCCGGATACCGCTATCCAGAAACCCAGTACCCATATCAGCCAGATCGGCGTGGTGCGACGGTTCATGTGATCCCTCCGGAGGTCAGTACAGTCCCGTATGTAAGATACGCAGAATGCGCCGTACGTCTCACAGGAGCCCTGGAGAGTGACATCGGACTGAAGGCGTGTTAACGTGATGGCAGTGCGGGTGCGCCGCAGTTCATCGACACAGGAGTGATACCAGTGGCAGACTACCCTCGGATCTCGCTGGCGATTAACATCGCCGGCAACAACGATGAGCGGGAACAGGCGTTTCGGTTGTATGAACGGGCATTTCACGCCGTGAAACGGTGGGAAGCGGTACCGCCAGATGGCAATGACAGCCATATCGGCATGCAGATCAATGGATTCCCCATCATGCTGGGGCCCGGTACCCGCCGGAATGAAGAGCATATTGTGACCATTGAACTGCTGTTCGGTCAGGAAACGGAGTTGCGCCGGGCGTATGAGGTATTGATTGAAGAGGGCCGGAACTACTCCATCGGTTCCTACCCCTGGGCGCCGGTGGGGGCATTCGTGACGGACAGATACGGCGTGTCGTGGTGGCTGCGCACCTGATCTTCCGATGGACATATCGGACTGAAACTCCGCACTTCACGATGGGAACTATACGTGCCGGCCGGTAGCATGACGGCTGCCGGATAGGGCATGATAATACGGTTCGGGCGCTCCAAGCGCCGCGAACTGCCGTTCTCTCTCGGTCTCCGGACACAACGGCGTGGATGCGGTCCGAAGGAACGTCTGCGGGGACTTCCGTAAATACCTGTGAAAATAGGCACAATCGGGCGTCTGCAGAGGCTGTCGGGTGATATACTGTATCCTGCTGAGACGCTTAATGATCCAGAAAGGTGATATCCAGTGCCGGATGACCGTCTGACCATCACGTCGGCACGCGACTTTCGCGACCGAATTGCCCAGCTGAGCGGCGAAAAGATAATGGCCTGCTACCAGTGCGGTGAGTGCACCGCCGGTTGCCCTGTCTCTTTTGCCGCCGACCGTTCTCCCAACCAAGTGATTCGCCTGGTTCAGCTCAACCAGGAGCAACCGGCGTTGCGCAACAGCATGATCTGGCTGTGTGTGGGGTGCGAGACCTGCGCTCAGCGTTGCCCCCGTGGGGTGGATCTGGCGCACGTGATGGATGCACTACGCGAGATCGCCATGGCTCGGGGTGTGACGCAGGCCCAGCCTGAGGTGGCCGCATTCCATCGGTCCTTCCTGAATGCCGTTCAGCGTGATGGGCGGCTGCACGAACTGGGTATGGTTGCCGAGTACAAGCTGCGGTCGCGCGCGTTCTTGGACGACATTCCGCTGGGTGTGCGGATGTTTCTGAAGGGCAAGCTGGAACTGCTGCCAGGGCGGGTGCGCTCACTGACGGCTGTCAGGCGGCTGTTCTCCGAGTGCCGCGCCTCCGAAACCTCATCCCCTGATCGATGACTCGCCGCACGGAGATCTGACCGATGAAATTCGCCTACTATCCCGGATGCTCGCTGCACGCGACGGCCCGCGAATACGATATGTCGACCCGGGCGGTCTGCAAACAGCTGGACATCGAGCTGAAAGAGATCAAGGATTGGAGTTGCTGCGGCGCCTCATCGGCGCATGCGGTGAACCATAAACTGAGCTTGGCCCTGCCGTTACGTAACCTCGCGCTGGCTGAGCAGGAAGAGGGCGTTGAAGCGGTGGTGGCGCCCTGCGCGGCGTGTTATAACCGTTTGAAATCCGCCGATGCAGCAGTGAAG
>CAZHSN010000067.1:0-3829 GCA_964535125.1 uncultured bacterium | reverse complement strand
AGGACCCAGCCGCGGCCGCGACCGCTACCGACGGGGAGCGGGCCTATTCGGGGCGTTTGCAGGTGTTGTCGCTGCTGGAGGCGATTACCGGACTCACCGACGCGAAGCTGGCTGGCCCGGTAAACAAGCCGTTGGCCGGTATGAAGGTGGCGTGCTATTACGGCTGCCTGATGCTTCGCCCGTCCAAGGTGTGCGCGTTTGACAATCCGGAAAACCCGGTGTCCATGGATCGCATTGTGCGTCTGATGGGCGCAGAGCCGGTGGCCTGGGGCGGCAAGAACGAGTGCTGCGGCGCAGGCCTCGCGGTGCCCCGAGCCGATGTGGTGGTTAAGCTGACGCGCGACATCCTGTCGTTAGCGCGCAACGCAGGGGCGGATCTGATCGTCACCGCCTGCCCGCTGTGCCAGGGGAACCTGGACATGCGGCAGGATGACATCGCCCGGACCGGCGGACCGCGCTTCGACATGCCAATACTCTACTTCACGCAGCTGATGGGCCTGGCGTACTCACTTCCGGCAGATGCGCTGGGGTTGAAACGGCTGTTGGTAAGTCCCGACCGGGTGCTGGCCGGCGCCGCAGGAGGTAAGTGACATGCCCCGAGTAGGAGTGTTTGTCTGCTGGTGCGGCAGCAATATCGCCAAAGTAGTTGACTGCGAGGCCGTGGCGGCAGCCGCCCGTCAGCTTCCCGGCGTGGCGCACGCCGTCAGTTACAAGTTCATGTGCTCCGAACCGGGGCAGCAGCTGGTGAAGCAGGCGATCGCTGAACACCGTCTGGACCGGATCGTGGTGGCGTCTTGCTCGCCGCGCCTGCATGAACCGACGTTCCGCCGCTGTATCAGCGAAGCCGGGCTCAATCCGTTCTTCTTCGAAATGGCCAACATCCGCGAACACGTGTCATGGGTGCACCATGATCATGACGAGGCCACCAAGAAGTCGATTGACCTGGTGGCCATGGCCGTGGCGCGGGTGATCCGCGCGGAGCCTCTGTATACCACTCAGATCCCGTTGACCCGCCGCGCGCTGGTGGTGGGCGGCGGTGTGGCCGGTATACAGGCGGCGCTCGACATCGCCGATGCCGGATACGAGGTGGTGTTGGTGGAGCGCGAGCCATCCATTGGCGGACGTATGGCCCAATACGACAAGACGTTTCCTACGCTTGACTGCGCCGCGTGCATTCTGACCCCCAAGATGGTGGATTGTGCGTCGCATCCCAATATCCGCATCCTGACCTACTCGGAAGTGGAGTCGGTTAAGGGATTTGTGGGCAATTTTGAGGTCACCATCCGCAAGCGGGCGCGCAGTGTCGACATGGACAAGTGTACCGGTTGCGGCATGTGCTGGGAGAAGTGTCCCGCCAAGCGTCCATCGGAGTTCGACTGCGGATTGGGACAGCGTAAGGCGATCTATGTGCCTTTCCCGCAAGCGGTGCCCAATGTGCCGGTGATCGATCGGGAGGCATGCATCTGGTTCCAGAAGGGCAAGTGCGGCGCCTGCGCCAAGCGCTGTCCAACCGGCGCCATCAACTATGAGCAGCAAGACGAGGTCATCACCGAGCCGTTTGGCGCCATCGTCGCGGCCACCGGTTTTCGCACTTGGGATCCTGGTGAATACGGCAACCTGGGTTACGGCGTCTATCCCGACGTGATCTCCAGCCTGCAGTTCGAACGGCTGTTCAACGCCGCCGGACCAACCGAAGGTAAGCTCATCCGCCCGTCTGACGGCAAACCGCCGCGCAGCGTGGTGTTCATTTCTTGTATCGGCTCGCGTGATGATGTGCATGGCTACCAGTACTGCTCCAAGGTGTGCTGTATGTACAACGCCAAGCATGCCACGCTGCTGAAAGAGAAGCTGCCGGACGCCCAGGCGTACGTGTTCTATATGGACATCCGGGCAAACGGTAAAGGCTACGAGGAGTTCGTGCGGCGCGCCATAGAAAAGTACAACGCCGTGTATCTGCGGGGTCGGGTCTCGCGCGTATTCCAGGACGGCGATCAACTGGTGGTCCGGGGGGCGGACACGCTTAGCGGGAATCCCGTGGAGATCCGAGCGGATATGGTGGTCTTGGCGGCCGCCATGGAGCCTCAGCCCGATGCCAAGGACGTGGCGCGTAAGCTGGGCATCTCTGTGGATCAGTACAACTGGTTCAGTGAAGTGCATCCCAAGCTGCGACCGGTGGAGGTGGCCACTGCCGGAGTCTATCTGGCGGGCGCCTGTCAATATCCCAAGGACATCCCTGACGCGGTCGCTCAGGCATCCGGTGCGGCCAGCAAGGTGCTGGGTCTGTTCGCCAAGCCGTCACTGGAGAGTGAGCCGACGGTGGCCGAGGTAAACGACAGTACCTGTGTCGGCTGTCAACTGTGCGTTCAGGTCTGTCCGTATAACGCCATCGAAACCCGTCAACTCACCGACCGTCAAGGCAATCCCACCAAGGTGGTGGCGTGGGTGAACGAAGGGCTGTGCCATGGCTGCGGCACCTGTGTGGCCGGTTGCCGCAGCGCTTCCATCTCGCTGCGGGGTGTGCGCGATCAGCAGATCTTGGCTGCGGTGGATGCGCTTGCGTTTCTGGATGAAGATGAACTAGCCCCGGCTGAGGCGCCGGCTGGCTGACAGGGAGATACGTATGAACGAC
Source organism: uncultured bacterium (assembly GCA_964535125.1). Classification (GTDB taxonomy): domain Bacteria; phylum Armatimonadota; class HRBIN16; order HRBIN16; family HRBIN16; genus CAZHSN01. The sequence continues at coordinate 1,200 of CAZHSN010000067.1, read as the reverse complement.
ACTGCCACTCAACCCGCTGCGGAGCCACAGAGCGCCGTCTGGCAGCCCAAGCTGATCGGCTTTCTCTGCAACTGGTGCTCATATGCGGGCGCGGACCTGGCCGGTTCCAGTCGACTGACCTATCCGGCCAACCTGCGCGTTGTCCGGGTTCCCTGCTCAGGACGCATCAATCCGCAGTTCGTGTTGAAGTCTTTCGAACGGGGTTTTGACGGCGTGCTGGTCGCCGGTTGCCATCCCGGCGACTGTCACTACAGTAAGGGGAACTACTATGCCCGCCGCCGGCTGATGCTGCTTCAGGAACTGCTCACCTATATGGGCATTGAGCGGGAGCGGTACCACTTCGACTGGATCTCTGCCGCCGAAGGTCAGAAGTTTGCGGAAGTGGTCGAGCGCTTTACCGAGCAGGTGCGCGCTGTCGGACCGTTTAAGGGGGTGGTGCAGCCATGAGCGCCGTTCAAACAGGCAGCCCGACAGCCATCGAGGTGATGCTGCGCAAGCATGCAGCAGAGCTTTTGCAGAATGAAACCGTATCGGTAGTGATCGGTTATGGAGCCGGCAGCACGCCGTTCAAGACCACCCCGGTGTTCGCACGCACCCCTGAGGAGGCGGAACAACTGGTGTGGAACCCCGCCTGTGTGAACAACCTGGCGGTGTATCTGCCGCGCGTTCGCAACTCCGGACGGGTAGGGATCGTCCTGAAGCCCTGCGACATCGCTTCGTTCCAGGAATTGATGCGGGAGCACCAGATGGAGCGCGAGCGGGTTGTGGTGATCGGTGTGGCGTGTGGGGGTGTCGCTGACACCGTGACGCTGGCCAGCGCCGCCGACAGCATGGCGATTGAGTCGCTGACCTGGTCAGAGTCGGGTGTTTCCGCAGAGGCGTCCGGTGGCGTCCGGGCGGTGGATCTGGCCGTCAAATGCCGCGGCTGTGCTCTCGATCAGCAGGCGGGCACGGATGTGTTCTTTGGCGATCCGCCCGCAGCAACTGCCAGTGAGGTAACAGATGAACTGGCCGAGATGTATGCCCAGATGGATCCGGCACAGCGTCGCCAGTTCTGGTCGGACGCGTTTGGCCGGTGCATCCGGTGTTATGCCTGCCGATCGGTCTGCCCTGCCTGCTATTGCACGGAGTGCTTTGTAGACAAACACGGTCAGTACTGGGCCGCCAAGGCCACTACGGCCGAAGCGAACTGGTTCTTCC
>CAZHSN010000066.1:0-18558 GCA_964535125.1 uncultured bacterium | reverse complement strand
CACCAGCTCGATGAAGCGCCGCTTGCTCATCACCGTATGGGTCATGTTCAGCCGTGCGAACTCAATCTGACGCGGATGGTAGATGCCCAGTTGATCCAGGAACCAGTCATACAGCGGACGATGGTTCTCGTATTCCAGCGAGCAGAGCGAATGGGTGATCCCCTCGATGGAGTCCTCCAGGCCGTGCGCCCAGTCGTACATCGGGTAGATGCACCAGGCGTCGCCCTGCCGATGATGCGAGGCGTGCCGGATGCGGTACATCACCGGATCCCGCAGGTTCATGTTGGGTGAGGCCATATCGATCTTGGCGCGCAGCGTGCGTGCGCCGTCGGGGAACTCCCCTGCCCGCATCCGTGCGAACAGATCCAGGTTCTCCTCCACGCTGCGGTTGCGGTAAGGACTCTCCTGTCCCGGCTCGGTGGGGGTGCCGCGGGTGGCGTTCACCTCCTCGGCGCTCAGATCGCACACATACGCCACACCCTTGCGGATCAGGTCGCAGGCCCACGCATACATCTGCTCGAAGTAGTCCGAGCCGAAGAACAACCGGTCGTCCCAGTCGGCCCCCACCCAGCGCACATCCTCGATGATGCCGTCCACGAACTCCTGGTCTTCCTTCAACGGGTTGGTATCATCGAACCGCAGGTTGAACTTCCCGCCGAAATCCTGCGCGATCCCGTAGTCGATCCAAATCGCTTTCGCGTGGCCGATATGCAGGTATGCGTTCGGTTCGGGTGGAAACCGTGTATGGACATGTGTGAAACGGCCGGCGGCCAAGTCTTCCCTGATCGCCAGTCGGATAAAGTCTACAGAGCCTTCCGGGCGGTCGCCGCTCATGCTCAATCCCCCTGTTGTGTCGCTGTGTTTATTGTCGCATAAACACCGGTCATACATCTGTATACAGGTCGGTCGCCCGGCGCGTGATCAGACGCTGTATCGACGAAACACTGCACGCAGGCTGTACAAACGCGCCTGCGGGAAGGAGCCGCACACCATTGATGTTCTGTCTGTTCTGCCTTGGGATCCTCTGTCTGTTCGGATTGCTGCTGTCCGGCGCGACCCATGCGGACGCCCCTATGACGGTCACCAACCTCAGTTGTGAGTATCGCACCGATCCGGTTACCGTGGATATACGCGCCCCGCGTCTGAGCTGGGAACTGCGCGCTGACGGCCGCTCGCGCCGGCAACGCGCCTGTCAGATCCAGGCGGCCACCAGCCGACGCCTGCTCACATCGAAGCCGGATCTGTGGGACACGGGTCGCGTGGACACTGACCAGTCGACGCTGGTCCCCTATGCGGGCGCGCCGTTGGCATCCCGCATGACGGTGTTCTGGCGCGTGCGCGTCTGGGATGAGGCCAACCGCAGATCCCCTTGGAGCGCCGTCTCGCAGTGGAACATGGGGCTGTTGTCGCCTCAGGACTGGCGCGCCCGCTGGATCGGCCTGGAGGGAGGCGACGCCCCGGATGGCCTGAAGCAGGCGCACTGGATCTGGGCGCCAGACGCAGTCGATGGCGCACCATGCACTTTTCGCAAGGCGTTTGATCTGCCCGCCGGCCGCGAAGTGTTCAGCGCGCGCGTGGTGATCGGCGTACGCAGCACCTTCAGCGTGCGCGTGAACGGTCACAGCGTGCGGTCCGGCGCGCGCACCATCTTCAGCCCCACATCTGAGGTCGATATCGAGTCAGGGCTGGTTCCGGGGCGGAATGTACTGGAGATCGACGCCGGTGCGAGCGAGCAACCGGACCAGCCGTCCGGCCTGATCGCCGCGCTGGTGATCGAGTATACAGACGGTGAAATCCGTATCCAGCCGTCCGACCGCACCTGGCAGGCCGCCGCGGCGGGCACGGCGCCGCAGGCCCCCGCCTGGCGGCCGGCTGACGAACGCGCCGCCAATGGAGAGGCGCCCTATCCCTCGCTGCGGGGTGATGACTACCGGCGCCTCCCGGCGCGCATGCTGCGTCGGGAGTTCACAGTCTCTTCCCGTGTATCGCGTGCGGTTGTCTACTTCTGCGGTTTGGGCGTGTCGGAACTCTATCTGAACGGGCGCCGCGTGGGCGATCAGGTGCTGTCACCCGGACTGACCGACTACAACACCCGCTGTCAGTATGTCACCTGCGACGTCACCCGCAGCCTGCGTCAGGGCGTCAACGCGGTGGGCGCCTGGCTGGGCAACGGCCGGTACTACGCGCCGCGTCACAGCGCCCCCACCGAGACCTTTACGTACGGCTATCCCAAGATGCTGTTGCAGATGGAGATCACCTACGCGGACGGACGGACCGAGACGCTGGTCAGTGACGCGTCCTGGAAGGTGACAGCCGACGGACCGCTGCGCGCCAACAACGAGTATGACGGCGAGATCTACGATGCCCGCCGGAACCTGACGGGTTGGGACCGGGCCGGATACGATGACTCCCGCTGGGCGCAGGCACAGTGCGTCGAGCCGCCATCGGGTGTGCTATGCAGCGAAATGGCGGAGCCGATCCGCGTGCAGCAGACGCTCACTCCGGTGTCGATCACCGAAGTGCGGCCCGGTGTTTACATCGCCGATCTGGGACAGAACATCGCCGGATGGTGCCGGATTTCCGTCCAGGCCCCGGCCGGCCATCGGATCACCCTGCGGCACGCGGAGCGCCTTAAACAGGACGGCGCGCTTTATACCGACAACCTGCGCTCCGCCAAGTGCGCCGATGTGTACATCGCCGCAGGCCGTGGGCGGGAACGCTACGAACCGCGGTTTGTGTACCACGGCTTTCGGTATGTGGAGATCACCGGATATCCAGGCAAGCCGTCTGCAGATTCCATCACTGGCGTGGTGATCCATGATGACCTGAAGCGCGCAGGAACGTTCCACTGCTCCGATGCGTTGGTAAACCGCATCTACCGCAACATGGTATGGGGCATCCGCGGCAACTACCGCAGCATTCCCACCGACTGTCCGCAGCGGGATGAACGGCAGGGCTGGTTTGGCGACCGCGCACAGGTCTCGCGCGGCGAGATGTCTGTCTTCCATACACCGGCGATGCACACCAAGTGGCTGCGCGACATAGCCGACAGCCAACTGGAGGGCGGCCACCTGCCCGATCTGGCGCCTGCGTACTGGAAGTTCTACACCAACAGCGTGACGTTCCCCACCCTGGCTGTCGTGCTACCGGGTCATCTCTATCAGCAGTATGGCGATCGGCGCATCCTTGAGACCTGCTATCCGATGATGAAGCGCTGGGCCGAGATGATGATTGCTCAGATGCGGGAAGACCTGATGCCCAAGGATACGTACGGTGACTGGTGCGTACCGCCGGAGTCGCCGGAGTTGATCTGGTCGGCCGATCCGAACCGGGTCACCAATGCGGAACTCGTCGCGTCGGCCTATTTCTATGGTAATCTGCGCTCCATGTCGGCCTACGCGGCGCTGCTCGGCTTTCCGGAGGATACGGCCCGGTATGCACAGATCGCCGACCGGATGCAGTCCGCCTACCACGCACGCTGGTACAACGCGTCTACCGGCGCGTATGACAACGGATCGCAGACATCCTATGTACTGACGCTCGCTTTTGGCCTGGCGCCCGAGCCGGTTCGGCGGCAGGTGTTCCAGGGGCTTATCGACCATGTGCTGGTGCACTGCGGGGGGCATCTGCGCACCGGCATGATCGGGTCTCAGTGGCTGATGCGCACCCTCAGCGACAACGGCCGTCCCGATGTCGCGTGGAAGCTCGCCACGCAGACCACCTTCCCCAGTTGGGGATACATGATCAACCGCGGAGCGACCACGATCTGGGAGCTCTGGAACGGCGATACCGGAGATCCGTTAATGGACTCGGGTAACCACGTGATGCAGATTGGCGACCTGTGTACCTGGCTGCATGAGTCGGTAGCCGGCATCGCTCCCGACACGGCCCATCCCGGTTTCCGACACATTATCATGCGCCCCGTTTTTCCTCCCGGATTGAACAGCGCCCGGGCAACGCGTCAGACCCTGTATGGCGAAGTCGTCAGCGATTGGAAACGTACGGGAGAGGCGTTACAGTGGGATGTCACCATACCGGTGAACACCACCGCCACGTTGTACGTCCCTGCAGAACGTGTTACGTCGGTGTTTGAAAACGGCCGGCGTCTGGACACCGCATCGGGAGTCCTCTCGGCGGGCATGGACGCGAACAGAGTCCGCATCACTGTCGGATCCGGCGCCTATCGGTTCCGCGTGGACACGGTGTCTCTACCATAACGCACAAGGAGTTACTTCATGGAACGCAAATACGCTGTCATTCTGGGCAACCTGGGCAACACGTGTGACCGGTTCTGTTCCAGCTATAAAAGCAATCCCGACACGCTGAGTATGCTGCAGGCCGCCGCGTCCATTCCGGGTGTGCAGGGTATCGAACTGGTGGGCACCTGGGACATCCGGCCGGAGAACGTCGCCGAAATGGGGCAAGCGCTGACCGACCTGAACCTGCAGTGTGTCTCCATCATCCCCGACCTGTTCGCCAATGCCTTGTACTGGAAAGGCGCGTATACCAGCAAGGACCCAGCCGTCCGGCAGGCGGCCCTGGACTACACCCGCCAGATGTGCGATATCGCACATGCGCTGAACTGCTCCACGGTGAACATCTGGCCGGGACAGGACGGATATGACTACCTGTTCACGGCTGACTATGCCGCGGAACGGGAGTGGGAGTGCGAAGCGATCCGCACACTCGCCGCCGAATACCCGGATCTGCGGTTTGCCCTGGAGTACAAACCTAAAGAGCCGCGCACTCATTCCTATCTGGCGCGCATGGCGGACACGCTGTTGCTGGCGCAGGAGACCGGATGCGCCAATGTCGGTGTCTGCATCGACACCGGTCACGCTTATGTCGCCGGTGAAGTCGTCGCCGAGTCGATCGTACTCGCGAAACGCGCGGGTGACCGGCTGTTCCACATGCACTTCAATGACAACTACGGCGCCTGGGACGACGATATGATCGTCGGCAGCGTGCACAGCATCGCCTATCTGGAGACGCTCTACTGGCTGGATCGCTGCGGTTACGCCGGCTGGCTGTCCATGGATCAGTATCCGTACCGTGAGGATGCGGCGGGCGCGATCGGTGAGAGCATCCAGTGGCTGATGCGCTTCGATGCGCTGCTGGACACCCATCGCGCCGCGTTGGATACCTTGATCGCTCAGGGTGATCCGGTGGCCACCTCGCGGCGCCTGCGTCAGATGCTGCTGCCGTAACCCGGCAGCGTACGCGATCCGGCGGTCTCTGCCGAAATCAGGCGGTGATCAGCCGGATCGCCAGTCCCACCAGCAGGATGGCGGTCAAGCGGTTCATGGCCAGCGCAAGGCGGTCGTTACGCTTCAGACGCGCACCTAACTGCCCGGAAAACCACCCAATCAACCCGAACAGGACGACCGCCTGGGCGATGAACACAGCGCCCAGCACCACCACCTGCAGCGCGACATGCTCCGTTCCTCGCACAAATGTCGGCAGGAACGCCAGAAAGAACAGACCCACTTTCGGGTTCAGCGTGTTCATCAGAAAGCCGCGTCGGAACAGCCGCACCGCAGGCGCGGTCTGCACCGGCCTCCCTGCGGAGGGTCCCGTGCTTCTCCACATGGCCACCGCCAGATAACACAGGTAGACGGCGCCCGCGTATTTGAGAAACAGCAACGAGACCGGCCATTTGTACAGCATGCCAGCCAGTCCAGCCGCGACGACCGCCGTATGGATGGAGTTGCCCGCGCACATCCCCATGGCCGTCCAGATGGCGCTCCGCCGTCCGTGCGCCAGTCCCATCGCCACTACAAACGTGTTGTCGGGCCCCGGCGCCAACGTGAGCAAGGCGGATGCCGCCAGAAACGGTCCCAGTTCAGGCCAGATCACCGGGGTGCGTCTCTCAAGACCGCGGACAGTGCGTCCAGACGGGAGCGGTCGGAACCCCGGCGCGTCAGACCATCGAACGAGTAGAGCGAAAACCCGGCGAACCGGTGTCGACGGCTCAGTTCGATCCCGGCCGCCACCACCGCTTCGGACAGGCGCCAGGCACCCAGTCCCAACACCACGCGGTGCGGCGGCGCCTGCTGAACCGCGTCAGACGCATCGCGCTCAATGGCGCTCATCTGTTGTCCATACGCCATCGGGACCGTCTGGTCCAGCCATCCGCGCTTCAGCCAATGCACCCAGTCCTGTCCGCGCACAACCGCTTCGGTCGCCCATGGCGTACGTACCGAGGAGGACACCACCAGATCGGAGCGTAAGGCACGCGCTGACGGGACCAGTTTTTCCAGCAGCGCATTGAGTTGCGCGCAACGCCAGCGGTTCCAGGCGGTGCGATGCTTGCCCCACAGGTCGCTGACGGACGCCGGTAGGCTTACACGCGTCTCGGTGCAGAACCGACGCACGCAGCGCGTACACCGGCACATGGTGGGATCCGCCATACGCGAATAGTCGAAGTGAAGCCCCTGCACCGGGTACCGGGTAACCAATTCGTCCACCTGCCGCTTCAGTGCGTCCGGCATACCCGGTGCGGTCGGGCAAAGATACACAGCATCCGCCGAACTGCGCGCCGTCTGCGCCGCCCACCCCGGATTGGCCTGCAGCAGATGACCCGGCGGAGAGGGCCTGTTCGGGCTTCCGATGGCCATCAGCGGGAACCAGGCGTGTATCGATAGTCCGGTATCCTGCGATGCGTTCAGCAGTTCGCCCAGCGGATCAAAGCCGGGATCGGTATCATCCAGCGGCTTATGTCTCGGTACAATACCGCTGGCGTACAACGCGTCACCCCGGTAGCGCACCTGCGCATACAGTGTGTTCAGCCCGGCGGACACGCTCCAGTCCACTACCCGGCGCACGGCGTCCGGTGTCGACAGGTCCCAGGCTGGCGCCCAGATTCCCCTCAGTTCCGGCACGTCTCAGATCCCGCGGCCTTACAGTCGGCCCATATCCCGGCGCAGGCGGCGGTTGAACCGTTGCAGACGCAATTCATTGAGCTGCGGATTGCCGCCCTCCAAAACATGCGTCAGTTCGTGACACCGTCCGGCTGACAGGAACGATACCGCCTCTTTGGTGGGAGCAACCTCACCCGGAGTGACGATCAGATCGGTCGCGCGTAGCCCGATGGCGAGCGGCAGCAGCGATCCGGACCGTCCGGGAAGCAGCATCATCCGGCGCAACACGCGCTGTTCTGCGGAGAGGGACATCTGCAGTATCCGGCTGATGGCCTGCGGATGTACGATGTCGTCCTCGGTATTCAGATCCCAGGTGTACGCCTGCAGATTGGGGTGGTCAATATCCGGACTGTCGGGGTCGGGAGGCGAACACGCCAGCAGCAGATCACGCGCAGGAAACGCCCCCAGTTCCGACTCCAACGCGACCCGTCGCTGTTCATACCGGTCAGCCATCAGGTCTACGTGAACCGGTGACGGGTGCGTCTGCACCGTGACCACGCAATAGCGGCTCAGGTAGACCAGGATGTCGATCTGCGCATCCGAAAGCGAGTCAAACGGTGCGAAGACCAGTTGCCTGGATGCACCGCGTTCCGCGATGCGACGCGCCTGCGGAAAGTCGTCCAGATGCGTGCTGACCCCTTCCGCTCCGACATAGACGCCGTCACAGCCGGTCTCCAGAGCAGCCAGGGTTTCATCGGTCGTGTCGCACCAGGCGAGCACACGGATCGGCCGCTCATCCAAGGTACGGACTATCTGGTTCATCTGGTCCAGATAGAGCCTGTGCGGAGTGTTGGATGGCGACTCACGCTGGTAGGATGTCAGCACTAACAGATCCGGATTGACGATCAGCACACCGCGGTCGGCATCCACGATCACCACATCGCCGGTGCGAACCAGCTTCCGCGCTTCAGGCAGTCCGCACAGTGTGGGCAGGGTGAAGCGTTGCGCGTCGTGCTCATTCGGTGCGGCTTCGGCCACGATGGCAACCACCAGCACCCCCATACGCCGCAACGCCTCGCCAATCAAGGCGTCGCTGCAGACCAGCACAAAGCCTTCCGGCTCCTCGCCGGGCCGACGCGGGCGCTCCGCTGCGCTCAGGGCGGCCAGAGCATCGTCACCCTCCAGGACAAGGGCTACACCGGTCTCCGCGCCGTTGGACAGTGATGTACATGTATATCTGTTCAACTAGTCTCCTCGCTTGTCAGGCGCTGTCTCATCCGCTGGCGCGCCCTTGGGTTTCGGTGGCTCCGATCCGGCCGGAGCGGTCGGTTGTGTCGGGGTCGATGAGCCGGAGTCCTCGTCTTCATCAAACACCACAATCGTGCCGCCATCTTCCGCGCGCACCCATTCATCGCCCTCCTTAACCCCGATCGTCACGCGGGGCATGCGCAGTTCCTGCCCCTTCTCATCTTTACCATACACGTTGCCGGATAACACGACCGTCTCTGTGCGCTCGTCGTATACGGCCTTATCAGCGGTCAGCACACGCTGTTTGCCGTCCGCGATGGTCTGGGTCAGTTTCAACGAACCGGTCAGTGTTACCTGCTTGTCCCGGTAACGGTTCTCCGCGCGATCGCAGACAATCTGTACCGGCTTGCGCAGTTCGGTGCTGAGGGTGCGGGTGTCGTTCGACTCCGGATCCGACGGCGCGGCGCTTGAGCGGGGTTTCAGCGTGAACCGCACATTGCCGGTCAGCACGGCAAGTTTATCCTTCAGGTCGATCTCCAGCTTGTCACCGGTTCCTTCCGCACGCGGTTCCGTCATCCGCAGGTTACCGGTCGCCGTCACGCGCCGGCCCGGAATGTCCTGCTCCGCACGGTCTGCGGTGAACACCGCGTCGCCGTCCTTGACCGTGACGCCCTCACCCTCACGCGTCTTCCCCTGCCGTTCGATGAAGCGCTTGAACTGGATCTCGACGCGTCGCCGCGTATCGGCGGTCGCATCGGATTGCGGTTTTGGACTGGAGGCGATTTCCGGGATCGCCGCTTGGGCCAGCAACAGCCGTCCGTCTGTGACGATCAGCGTGTTGGATGCCGCGCCCATCGCCACCGATGAGGCAACCCCGTCCGCGTCTGCCGACGCCAGGCGAATGGGACCTGCCAGGTCCAGCCGTTGCCGCCGCTGCTGCCAGTGTCCCCGTTGCGCGCTCAGCCGGTACCCTTCACGCGTGACCTCAAGCGGTCCAAGTAACAGTTCCTGTGCGACGCCGTCCCAGCGGGCCGTATCGGTGGTGAGAAACAACGCTTCGCGCCCCTGGTCGAACAGCGAGGCTCGATGCACCTGACGCAAGTTCCAGTAATAGCCTGAGCGGTCAACATCGGCTTCCGCGGCGCTCATCCGCCACTCTCGAACCATACCTTTGCGTGACTCAGCAGTGATCCTCTCCAGCCTCACCACCGCCTCGCCCATTCCGGCGCCGGCGTACTCCTGGGTGTATCTGGCCATCGGATCCAAGGATGTCAGCCAGCGCACCGATACGCCCAGGCCGATCAGCAGCCCGAACACAGCCACGTGTGCGATGACGGAAACCGCTTTCACGGCGCGCTCGTGATCAGGTTGATTGCGCGCGTCACCACCGTACCATCGGACGGAACAGTTACCGCCTGTTCCCAAGCCGTGTACCCGGCAGCGGTAGCGCGCAGCCGGTATGATCCGGGGGTCAACCAGAACTGGTATGAACCCGTCGCACTCTGCCGTGTCTCCACCGTAACACCGGACTGCAGCACCGTGAGCGTAACTGTCACACCGGATGCGCTGGCGCCGTTCAGCGTGATGCTGCCTTTCAGGTTAGCCGGAAGAACCGGCGGATCGGGTGTAATGTTGTCCGGAGCCATCGACAGATCACCCAAGTCGTTCGCTCCGGTCTCCAAAGGCACAGGCAGCGCTACGGTGCGTGTCAGAAAACCTGTGGCGGACAGCGTGACCGTCGTTAACAACGCTACCGCACGGTCCATGACAAACCGCCCGTCTGCGCCGGTCTGGACGGAGATAGCGCCAATAGTCACACGGGCATTGGCGACCGCTCCCCCACCGACTGCGGAAACGACGCGTCCCGTCACTTGCGCGACACCGGCGCCGTCGCCACAGAACACCTGACCGATGTTCAGTGTCCCGGACGCAGGCAATGCGGGCAGTGGAAACGCAGCCGTCGACGCTCCGGCTGCCGACACAGTTCCGCTGGTAGCGTTGCTTCCCGCCGGAAGCGTGATCTCAAAGTTGTAGGTGTATCCGGCGGCCTCCAGCGGCGGCTTCACCGTACGCACCGAGACGCCTCCTATGGTCACGGTGGCTGGCGGATCCGGTTCCACGATGGCCCCTTCCACCGAGACCATCGCCATGCCGCGCAGGGTGACGCCAGTGGCTGATCCGCCTCCGCCGCCTCCGCATCCGCTGAGCCACAACGCGCACACGCCGACCGCCGCCAGCGCCAGCAACCGTACGTCCATCCATCGCTTCATCGTGTCACCATCACGGGAACGGTGCTCTGACACCGGTCACCGGCCTCATTCCAAGCTTCTACGCGCATCAGGTACATCCCCGCGCTAACCGCTGTACCCGCGTCTGTCCGGCCATCCCACTGCACCGATTGCAGCCCCCGGCCGACTGTAGCCGAACCGACGGTCCGAATTGTCCGTCCCGCGGAGTCCACGATCGATGTACGCACAACGGCCTCTTCATTGATGCTGAAGCTCACCGCGGCGCCTCCGCTGCGCGTGCGCACGGCGCGAACACCCTGGATGCGCAACGCGAAAAGGTTCACTGACTCACAGATCACCTCGACAAAGTCACCGGCTGCCCGCCCGCGAAGCGTCACCTCACCGGATTGACCAACCAGTAGAATCTTCTGTGAATCACCGGGCTGCCTGATGAATACGCGCGCACCGCGCGGCAGACGCCCCTGAAGGTTCCATCGCAGTGTGACGTTCTCCGACGCGCTCTGCTCCAGAGCCATACGCCACATGGCTCGAGGCGCGTTCGAACGTACGTCTGTCGCGAGCCGTCCGCCGGCGGCGGGTTGACTGACCAGCGCCAGCACGCTCTCAAAACCGGGCGGGGACTCCACCGCCTCCGGAGCGGTCGATCCGCCGACGACAGCGGAGGCGCGCTGCGTGCCGGTGTCAGCGGTCAAGGTCAATCGCCACCCATCGCTGACGGTCTGGCGTCCCGCATCGCGACTCTGCCGGCTGGCGGCGCGTGCGTACACGGTGACGCCTTCAGCCACCAGTACCCTCACCCAAGCGGCTTCCAGCGGCGCGAGCGTCTCCGTCTGCTCCAGTGCGCCGGTAGACGGGTTGTACCGGAACAGCGGTCCGACATATTGCCGGGTGACCGCTTCACTGTAGTTCACCGGGTTGTCGTTGCGGTAGCGCACCTGCAGTTGTGAGCGGGCCAACGATGTCGTGAACGGATTGCTGAGCATATTCCATCCGTAGGCCAGCGGGATGGGAGCGCCCGCCTGGGCCACCTTGCCGACGACTGTACGGGTGATCGGCGCGGCGGTTTTCAGCCAGTATCCGCGCCCGGGTGCGAACGCCGGCGTGTTGGGATAGAGCACATAGCGGTCCTCCTGCACCAGTTCCGGCGTCCAGCGGGCCAGCAGCAACTGATTGGCCGGCACCCCGAGCAGCGCGGCGCTGTCAGTGACATACGGCCAGCAGGGCAGTCCCATCAGCGACAGTCCTGCTGGTATGTTCACGGATACCGTCTCCACCTCTTGCACATCCAGCACGACAAACGCCTGTTCATATCCCAGATTCACCTGCTGCACACCGACAACTGTACCGGCAGCGTTCTTTACAGTGAACTGGTAGCGCGCCGGGGTCTGAAAGGCGGGCGCCGGCAACGCACCCCCGAATCCTCCCCGCACCAGGGGAAGGCTGACCGGTGTCATGCCGGCGCTCTGGACCTCCACGGTACCGGTATCCACGCCGTCAGCTACACCACACAAGGTGTTAGGCGCGGCCGAAGAGCCCAGATATCCAGCGGGAAACGCCAGCCGCGTACTCTGCGAAGCTACCGGAAACTCCATCCAGACGCGCTGAGCGCCTCCAATGGAGGTGGCGTCGAAGACCGGCGCCACGTTGCCCTCACCCTCCTCAATGCTGACGGATTCATACTGCTCGCCCAGGTACAGCGGTTCGGCGAGGTCATAGCTCCAATAGGCCGGATAACAGGTGCCGGATAAGGGTGTCTCGGTTCCATCGGCGCCGGTCTGCCAGTACATCACCGTGACCGCCGCGGTGTCACCTAAGTTGCCGCTGGTTCGGATCGGCACCACGAAGGCGTATGCCTTGCGCCCTGCGGTGATGCTGTTGTTCAGCACGTGCTGACGTATGAACCAGTCTTCTAAAGGGCGCCCTTCGACTGTTGGAGCGACAGAGGCCAGTATCTGCCGCAAGTCGCCCACCCGTCCGCGCACTCCTGGATCGGCAGCCACCCGGGAGTACAGAACGTCGTTGAACGCGCTGAACACGGTCGGATGATCCAACGCGATCTTAAGCCAGGCCGATCCCGCCATCATGTACCGCGGCAGCCACATGCCTCCGATCTGCCCGATGTAAATCGGTTGATCTCGCAGGTTCGGTGCGCTGAACGCGCTGTGCGCCAGCGACGGCTGGTTCAGCAGATCGTAGAACGGCAGCGCGTGGAAGTTGGTGTCTGTGGCTATCTGCCAGATATCGCTTTCGGTCAGCCCCAGTTGCGCCATCGCCTTGCGGGCGACGCGCGGAGCGATCACCATGGTCGCTGCCCGGGCCATCCCCTCTTCCCAGGCGTCGTAGTACAATGTCGCCGGACCATGCCAGGCATGGATCATCATATGCACCAGGTTGACGACCACTGACAATGGACTGTTATACACCGGAAACAGGATCACGTTGCGATCCACCACGTATACCCCGCCGGATACCGCGTCGCGATCAGACATTTGAACATCGTCGTTTACCACGCGCACTGTGCCGGTCCAGCCGGGTGGGCCATATGTAGCGTTAATCTCGGCAATGGCGGCGTTAACTATCACCTGCATATAGGCTTTCTGAGCATCTGTCCAGGATGCTTCGCCGGACTGAGCCTCAAAGGAAAAGGACACCTGGTTGATTCCATTCCGGGTGCGCTCCAGGGATGGGTAACCTGAGGTCGAGCAGGCCATCGAATCAATCGACACGGTGGCGTTTGCAGGGATCAGACCCCGCTGTTTCCACAACCGCACTGCCTGCGACGCCTGTTCCACACGGGCGCGATGTGAGGGCAGCACCTGCCGATATGCCGTGCCATCGTCTGATCGGCCGGCGTCATACACCAGCGCCCCCATGGGACCATCGCACGTGCTGCGGAATGGAGCATTCGAGATGTTGCGGAACGGCTGGGCAACCGCAGATACAGCCGCCAGCGTAGCCAGAGCCAGACAGGTGATTAACCTCATGGGGCCTCCAGGTGCCAAAACAGCACTGTCATACAGTTAATTGTAACGGAACACCGCCGATGCGTTTGCGCCTGGGCAAGGGCGCCGCATAATGCGTTTCAGAGATACCGACGTCACCCGGCGGTTCGAGTTACACGGGCCGAACAACACACAAACAGGCTACATTGTGAAACGTTTCACATAATGATATACTGTATAGCACGGTCGCTGGATCAGGCAGGCAGCAGACAGCAAGCTCAGGCCGTTCTGGCGGCGGAAATCACCCGACGAGGGGTAATTCAGCCATGCCTAAAATCCTGGTAAGTGACCCGATATCAGAAGCGGGTATAGAGATCCTGCGCAAGGCCGGAGAGGTGCATGTGCGCACCGGCCAGTCCGAAGAAGAGATCCTGCAGTTCATTGGTGACTTCGACGCGATGATCGTACGCAGCGAAACCAAGGTGACCGCACGGATCATCGAACAGGCCGCCAAGATGCGTATCATCGGACGAGCCGGTGTCGGTGTGGATAACATTGACCTGAAGGCAGCCACGCAACGCGGTATCATCGTGGTCAACTCACCTGCGGGTAACACCACAGCAGCTGCAGAACTGACAATCGGTCTGCTGCTCTGTGTCGCCCGAAACATTCCGCAAGCCCATTGCGGCACCATCACCGGTAAGTGGGACCGCAAGAAGTTTGTGGGTTCTGAAGTCTACCGGAAGACGTTGGGCGTGATCGGCCTGGGCAAGATCGGTCGCGAAGTAGCCCGTCGCGCACGCGCCCTGGGTATGCATGTCATCGGGTTCGATCCCTTCACCCCGGACGATGTCGCTCAGCAGGCCGGTGTTCACAAAGTTGACCTGGACACGCTGTTCAACACCTGTGACTTCTTGACCGTACACACCCCACTGAATGATCAGACACGCAACCTGGTAAACGCCGAACGGTTGAGTCAGATGAAGCCATCCGCCATGGTGGTGAACGTCGCCCGCGGCGGCATCATCAACGAAGCCGACCTTGCGGCTGCGCTCAAGGATGGCCGGATCGCCGGCGCCGCGGTCGACGTGTTCACCGCGGAACCTATCAAAGAGGACAATCCCTTGATCGGATGCCCGCACTGCATTCTGACACCCCACTTGGGTGCATCGACAGTGGAAGCGCAGGAAGGCGTAGCGGTCGATGTAGCTCAGCAGATCGCCGACGTGCTGTCCGGTGGACCGGCCCGCAGCGCGGTCAACATGCCTGCCGTCGATCCCGACATGATGGAGCGACTGATGCCCTACTTCACGCTGACGGAGAAGATGGGCAGTCTGCTGGCGCAGTTGTACCCGACGGCCATCAGTAGGGCCGAGGTGCTGTTCACCCCGGACTTTGCCGACTGTCCGGTCGACGTGCTGGCCCGGTCGGCCGTGGCAGGACTGCTGCAGCCGCAACTCGCTGAGCCGGTGAACTCCGTCAATGCACCGGTACTGGCGCAGGCGCGCGGGTTGCAGGTCAGCACCAGTATGTCCTGGCAGCCGCGTCTGGGCAACTATGCGTCCGCAGTCGGACTGACCGTTCAAGCCAGTGACGGGGAGCATGAAGTCACCGGGACGGTGCTTCCCAGCGGCGAGTGCCGCATTTTGGATGTGGATGGCTTCCGCGTTGATATCGAACCGCATGGTAACATGATCTTCACCCGTCACATCGACCGTCCCGGAGTGATCGGTCGAGTCGGTACGCTTCTGGGCAACCAAGGGGTCAATGTCGCCGGCATGCATCTGGGACGCGAATCCGTGGGAGGAACGGCTCTGATGGTTCTGATGGTTGACAGTGAGATCAGTGATCAACTGCTCGCTGACTTCCGGGCGTTGGATGGCATGGGAGCGGCACAGGTGGTCGCACTCTAATGCGTTCCCGACGATCAACCGCGCCCAGTCAGGAGATGCCGTCCACGGCCTTCTGGCTGGGCGTCTTGGTCGTTGCATTCATCTGTCTGAGCCTCGTGTTCTCGTGGCGCACCCCCGTGGGACAGAACGGACGCTTCAACACGCCGGACGAAGGCGCCCATCTGCAGTTGGTGCGACATATCGCCCTGACCGGCTCGCTGCCGCGGTTCACCGGATACGACGGCGCTGGCTACGAGGCACACCAACCGCCCGCTTACTATGTCGCTGCCGCGGCTGTCTGGAAGGCGGCCAAACCGCTGCAGACACCAGACGCGCGGGCTCGCGCGGTGCGCGTGCTCAGTACCCTGTTCGGCGTCCTGATCATCTGCGCCGTTTGGTATACAGGGCGCGTGCTGTTTCCCGACTCACATACACTGCCTTTGGCGGCGGCCGCGGTCACGGCGTTGCTGCCTATGCATCTGGCCATCTGCAGTGCGGTCAGCAACGATGCCCTCTGTAATCTGGCGTTTGCATTGTTTATGATGGATGCCGCAATTGCTTTGCGGGGCGACGGCAGTTCCTTGTGGCCGGCTGTCCGTATGGGACTCTGGACCGGATTGGCGGTCTGGACCAAGCTCACGGGTCTTATCCTGATCCCGATGCTGTTGCTGGTGGTCTTTCTGGCTTGGGGAAACGGCAAGGGGCGCCCCATGGCGCTGTTCGCTGCTGCTGTGGCGGCGCTCGCACTGCTCGTTCCCTGGGGTATGCATATGTACCGCCGTGCACCGTCTGATCCGTTGCAGCTTCAAGCATTCGAACGCACATTCAGATCGACAGCGCTGCGCCGCGACATTGAGCCGGCCGTGGGCGGCCCCATCGCATACGCCCGGCTGACGGCGGACTGGACATATCGGTCGTTCTGGTTCGCTTATGGTGACGCCCGGACGGCATCAACCGGTAAACCGCTGTTCCTTCCCGACGCGTTCTACCAACTGAGCGGTTTTTGGCACTTGGCTACCTTGGCAGGTCTGGCGCTCACCTGCATCAGCCAGTGGCGGCGCTGGCCCAAAGGCGTCAACACGTGGTGGATCGCAGGGGCCATTCTCACGCTGCTGGTATGCGCAGCGTTCGGCCGTTTTCTATTGATATACTTCCAAACTCAGGGACGGTATCTGTTTCCGGCGCTCGCACCCATTGCCATCGCATTCGCTGTCGGATGGCGCGGGCTGTTTCCCGGCAGGATGAAGGGCGCAGCCGATATACTGTTGATGTCGGTGCTGCAGGTGTTTGTACTGCTGGCGCTGACCGCCATCTGGTAACCCGAGCGCCACACCCGCATCCCGTATCGAGGTACACACTGCATGGAGTCACACACACCCGTCAGAACCCGCTTCGCGCCCAGTCCCACTGGTGCTCCGCATATCGGCAATATCCGCACGGCGCTGTTCGCCTGGTTGTTCGCACGCAGTCGCCAGGGCCAGTTCATCCTGCGTATTGAAGACACCGATCGCAGTCGCTATGTGGAAGGCTCCATTGATCAAATCCAGCGCAGCTTGGAATGGCTGGGAATCGACTGGGATGAGGGACCTGTGTACCAGTCCCAACGGCTTCCGTTGTATCAGGATGCTTGCGCCGCATTAGTGGACCGCGGATGCGCATATCGCTGTTTCTGTACGCCGGAACGCCTGGAGGCGTTGCGCGCAGAGCAGGAGCAGGCCAAGCGCCCTACCGGATATGACCGCCGTTGCCGGCTCATGGACCGCGCCGAGTCGGACGCACGCGCCGCCGCCGGAGAGCCGCATGTCATTCGGTTTGCCATGCCGCTGGAGGGGCAGACCGCCTTTCGCGATGCTATCCGAGCCGATGTGGTGTTTGACAACGCCCTGCAGGACGACTTTGTGCTGCTGAAGACCGACGGCTTCCCCACATATCACCTCGCCAGTGTGGTGGATGATCATGACATGGCGATCACGCATGTCATCCGCGGAGAGGAATGGATCTCCAGCACGCCCAAGCATGTGTTGCTGTATCAGGCGATGGGATGGACGCATCCAGTCTTCGCTCACTTGCCGGTGATACTGGGTTCCGATCGCAAGAAGCTCTCCAAGCGGCATGGTTCGGTGCAGTTTACTGACTACATCGATCAGGGATACCTGTCCGATGCGATGTTCAACTTCCTGGCGTTGTTGGGTTGGAGTCCGGGCGATGACCGCGATCTCTATGACCGCGCTGAGGTGCTTAACCGATTCGGTTTGGAGGATATCGTCGATCACGCCGCGATCTTCGATGCCGACAAGCTTCTATGGTACAACGCCCGTTACATTCAGATGACACCCAGCGATCAATTGTGTGCCCTGTGTGAGCCATACCTGCGTCTTCACGGATTCGACCTGTCCAATCACGCCTACCTCGCTGCAGCATTGGAGCTGCTGCGTGACCGTCTGAAGCGGTTGGATGAGGTGGCGGACGCCGCCAGACCATTTTACGTCGACCCCAACACCTATGACGAGAAAGGCCGGCGCAAGTGGTTCGAACACCCGGCTGCAGTCAGCCTGATGGGCGCACTGGTCAGCCGTTGCGAGGTGCTATCAACCAACCCTGATCTTTCCGGATGGGAGACACTGGTGCGCGGCGCGGCACAGGATCTGTCCTTGCCGGAGCCGCAGGCCATCCATACCACACGTCTCGCGGTCAGCGGGCGCACCACCGGACCCGGGCTGTTTGAAATGCTTGTGTTGTTGGGGCCGGACACGGTGCTCCGCCGCCTGAGGCGAGCCTTGGCGGCGCTGTCGGCCACAGGATAGGAGGTCGCCATGTCAGTCTGGATGCTCGTACTCGGAGCGCTCTGCTTGCTCAGCGGGTTCACGGCGGTCTTCACCACCCGCCGCAAGTTGATGGCGTCCATCGTTGATCTGGGGCGGCATCCGGAACTGTTCACCCCGCCCGAATCGGTGGAAGATCCGCATCAGATGCACCGGCTGACAGTCCAGGCAGTCGCTGCCGTTACCGCCGGGGTATCCGAAGTCGCCATGATGCGTCTGGCGTTCTCACTCGCGCTCTGCTTGTTCGGCCTGTCGATGATGTTCGCCGCGGTGCATCTGCAGCCGGAGCGCGTGCGTGCGCTCTCTTTGGTCGGCATGGGATCTGGAGCCTTCGTCTACGCAGCCATCACCTGGCGTCTGATGCGCCTGACTGCGCGGAGACGCCGGGAACGTTCGACACCACCCCAATCATGAGGGACCCCGCGGTCATTGCATCACCGGCGTTGCTGTCGGGTATACTTGGGACGAACCGGAAGTAGTCGGTTCACACTCCAATTTCATAAGGGAGGGTCCAGAGATGCTGGTAACCATTCGAGATGCCGAAG
>CAZHSN010000065.1:0-18929 GCA_964535125.1 uncultured bacterium | reverse complement strand
AAGACGCGCTTGAGGAGACGGGGCTCATCACCATCCTCACGCATAATGCCACCATCACGCCATCCGCTTCACATGATTCCATCGACATCACAATCGGTGATTATGTGGTGCTGTCTGTAGAAGACAACGGAGCGGGTATGGACGCAGAGACGCGCGCACATTTGTTTGAACCGTTCTACACCACCAAGGGTTTGGCGTCCGGATCCGGCCTCGGTCTGGCCACCATCTACGGCATCGTCAAACAGAACGACGGGGCGATCACGGTCGACAGTGCTCCCGGGCAGGGTACACGCATCAGTGTCTATCTGAAACGCTACGGTTCCAGTCCATCCTTTGTGCAACCATCCGGGTTGGCCAAGCCCGGTCGAGCGACCATACTGGTCGTAGAAGAGGAACCGGCCGTGTTGCGATTGGTAACTCGTGCATTAACGGAGCGTGGCTATGGTGTGTTGGTTGCATCCTCGCCCCAACAAGCCCAAGAGGTTGTCGCCCAACATCAGGGCGGCATCGACGCGTTGCTTTCTGCGGTTGTCATGCCCGAAGCGAGCGGCGAGGAACTGGCACGGCGTATACGGCGTCATCATCCGAGCATACGAGTCCTCTACATGACCAGCTATCCGGCCGACGCCTTGGACGAGAGGTACAGGGTACACGATCACGCGCCAATGCTGCAAAAACCATTCACCATTGCTGAACTGGTCAGGCAGATAGAGTCGCTGCTGGAAACCCCATCAACCGAACGCCCAACTTGAGACCGACTCACGCCACACCGCGCACATCAGCACCGCGCACCCCAGGAGTAACGCGGCAACCTTGGCAGGGGTGATCGCTTCGCGGTAGAGTACCGTCGTCAGCACCACGCCGCCGATCAATGAGGCGCCTTGCGACACCGGATAAACCACCGCCGCCGGTAACACCGCGCTGGCGATCAACAGGAAGTTCGCACATCCGCACGCGATCCCGGCAACCAGACCGGCATTCCACTCATTGGCATACGGCCGCCAGTGTGTGGTCTGCCGCAGATGCTGCCACCAAGAGACCGCCGCACCGGTGCTGAACAGGATCAACATCAGCGCGGCCGTGTTCTGATCCGGAAACAGACTGGCCTTCAGCTTCGATCCGAACAGTCCCAAACCGTTCAACACAAACACCGCAGCAATGCATGACCAGTAATGCGCGGTGTTGCTGCGGCTCACCTCACCATTACGGCGTAAACCTCCCACCAGTAGAACGGCCATCACGGCGAAGGCTGACAGGGCGATCCAATCCGCAGGGAGCAACCGTTCACTCATGGCGGCAACAGAAAGCCCAACAGGAACCAACAGAGACAGATTGATGAACAGCCAACTGACCGAGGCCGGCCCGGAACGATTGGCAGCCATCAGGAGTCTGATGCAGACAACCGCATTCACCCCCAGAAACACGCCCAGCACCCACAATTCGCGGCTGGACCACAGACTGCGATCCCAAGGCAGCGCCAGGGCTGACAGCAACGCGGCTGCGGTCAGATAGACCGCCAGAAACGCGCTCGTGCGGCATCCCAGTGCAGCCGCGCGCTTGTAGGAGACTCCCAGAACGGTGAACAACAGCCCCGATCCCAGTGCAAGGAGGATGGGCGGCACGACCATGTCGATCTGTTTCCTTTGGCCCGGAATGATATCGGTGAGCCAGACACACAGTGTACATCATTCCGGTGGTGAGAAACAGGCAGGTCTGATACCCTAAGTGTCGCCGTCCAGCCAGTGTCGGGCGTCCGCTTCATCGCAGAACACCCGCACCGTCAGGCCACGGTTTACCACCACATTTTCCCAAAACTGCACGTCTTCGGCGTAACCTGCGTTCACCACCAATGCAGCCTTGCCGATCTGCGGCGCGTGCTTCGCGAGAGCTTCCGCGGCGGTGTACGTATCCGTTGTGCTCAGACGGTATTCCAGGTTCTGCTCAAGGCAGAGCAGACAACGTACGCCGAGCCGTTGGCAAGCCTCAAGTACAGATCGGCCATATTCCATGACTTCATCCAAGCTCTCATCGAAGCCAGAAGCCGTCACCACGAGTGTCTGGCCTTCCTCATGAAATGCATACTGTATGGCCATCGCGTCATGCACCTCCCAGACCAAGCCATTGCTTCCGGGCCCGGTTGTCTGCATCATGATACCTGTATGACACAAGATGCGTGAGATTGCTTGCGGGTCTTCCCAGGAGAGATGATGACCGGTTCCAACCGTTCTGCAGCTGTTGGCGTCGCTCTGGGCAGCGGCGCTGCCCGAGGTTGGGCTCATATAGGTGTGCTTCGCGCGTTGGAGGATGCCGGTGTAGCGGTCTCAAGCGTAGCGGGGAGCAGCATCGGAGCGGTAGTCGGCGCCGCATATGCGTGCGGCCGTCTGGACACGCTGGATGAAGTGGCCCGCTCGATGCAACTGCCTCAGATCATATCTCTGATTGATCTCACCCTGCCGCGTTCTGGGCTCATGGACGGCGAACGGATCGTTCAGCTGATGAGGCAACGGCTGCCCATCGTGAATATTGAGAACCTTTCCATCCCATTTTGCGCGGTCGCAGCGGATCTGCTTACCGGTCAACAGATACATATCAGTACCGGACCTCTGATAGATGCGGTACGGGCGAGTCTCTCTATCCCGGGTGTGTTCACTCCAGTCCAATGGTTTAACCACCGCTTGATAGATGGAGGCGTCGTCGACCCGGTTCCCGTCCGCTCTGTTCGCGATCTGGGCGCACAGTATGTGATCGCGGTAGACATCAACTATGCGCTCTATCGCGGCCGATCGGGTCACCAGACATCGCCTGCCAGACTACGTCCCGTCATTCCATTGAGTGTCTATCGCACCATTAGGAAACTTCCCATCGCTACCCGTATACGTCGCCAGCAGACACACCGGCAGCGCGCATCCCATCCTTCGTTGTTGGACGTGCTGATGACTTCAGTGAACATACTGGAAGCCAGGGTCACCGAGTCTCAGTTCGTCATCGACCCGCCGGACCTGGTGATACGGCCGCCACTGCAGGAGATCAGCTTTCTGGACTTTCATCGGGCAGACGAAATGATCGCCATCGGGTATAAAGCCACGCAGGATGCGCTCCGGTCGGCGCCGTAACATCACCTGCATGGCCCATCGCATGGCTGCCCGCAGCCTCAGCGCGCGGTCTTCACTGAGCGGTCAACACACGCGAAACACTTACCAAGGCAGGTGACGATGAGCATCCTCGATATCCGGACACTGGTGTTCACCAACATGCTGGCGTTTGGCGTGTACGCCGCGGTCATCACTCTGCTGTGGCGGCAGGCGCGGTCACGGTACCGTGGCATCGGGTTGCTGGCGCTGGATATGCTGTGTCAGTTCATCGGGTGGTTCCTGATCGGATTGCGCGATATCGCTCCCGATGTCCTGTCCATTGTTCTCGGAAACAGCTGCGTGGTCATCGGCGCCACGCTCGGGCTAGTCGGGATGCGACAGCTGTTCGGCATCAAAGCGCGTATCCGGTTCAACATCATCTTGCTAGCCCTGTTCACCCTCATACACTACTACTACGGTCTCATCCACCCCGACCTGTCGTACCGCAACTTGAACTTATCGATGGCGATGCTCATCATTGCTGCACAGTGCGCCCACCTTCTGGTGCGTGAAATCGAACCCGCTATGCGCCGCATCGCATCCGGTGTCGCCGGCGTCTTTGTGGCGATCGGCTTTGTCAGTGTGCTGCGTATCCTATCTGAATGGCTGGTCCGGACAGACACACAGAATTACATGCACAGCGGGGCGGGCAGCGCGGCGGTGCTGATAGCGTACCAGCTTCTGATTATGCTATTGGCCTTTCAATGGGCTCTCATGATCAATAAGCTGCTGCTGCGGGAAGTAGAGCAGAATGAACTGCTGTTCCGCACCGCATTCCAAAGTTCACCTTACGCCATTATCGTGTCCCGACTACACGATGGATTGATTCGTGTCGTTAATGAGGGATACAGCAAGATATCAGGTTATTCGTCCCAAGACACCATCGGCACAACGAGTGCCGAACTGCAGTTCTGGATCGATCCGGAGGAGCGGAGCGAGATCATGGCCGAGGTTGCCGCTCAGGGCGGTGTTCGGCAACGGGAGATGCAGTTCCGCGTCCGCGACGGCAGCATACGGACGGTGTTGTACTCGGGCGATCTAGTCGATATCAATGGAGAACCCCACATACTGTCCAGTGTTGATGACATCTCAAGTCGCAAGCAGGCTGAACTGGAGCGCGAACGGTTAGTCGCTGATCTGCAATCCGCGCTGGCGCGCGTGCGACAGCTCAGCGGTCTGTTGCCGATCTGCGCCAGCTGTAAACGGATCCGCGATGATCAGGGATACTGGAACCAGATCGAGGTCTATATCAGTGAGCACAGCGACGCCGACTTCAGCCACGGCCTGTGTCCTGAGTGCGTCGCGAAGCTCTATCCGGATATCGATGATAGAGACGTGTCCGGCGTTTAGCGTTCCATTGCTTCCGAACGACATAGTACACAGGACACCGCAACCTGCGGGAAAGGAGGGCCACATGCATTACCGACAGACCATTTCCTATTCACTGACCCATCCGGTCCCATTTCGCACGCGCTGAGAGCGACGTCCCCCGCGTCTCGCCTGCCGGGTCCGGATGGCCGATATCGTCGACCAACCACCTGATCCGGAGGTTACATGGATCCACATCATATCCACCGCGCCCGGCGCGGTGAGACAGAGGCGCGGGATGATCTCTACCAGATCCTGCAGCCACGCATTGAGCGCCTGGCGCGTTGGTATGCCCGACGCTGCGCCTTGGACGCCGACGACCTGATACAGGAGGCCTGGCTGGGTGTATATGGCGCCTTACCCCGCTTGATGTCTCCATCGGCGACCCGCTGCAGTACCTGCTGAAACAGGCTCGCTGGCGTATTCTGGACCTGGTGCGACAGGAATACCGCCATCCGGTTGTCCTGCTGGACCACATCTTGTTCGAAGAGACAGCCGCACCTGCACAGGATAACGACCGGTGGCTGTTGAGTTCCTTCATGGACATCCTGAGTCCTACGCAGCGGGCGGTCACGCTGTACCTGATGGAGGGGCGCTCGTGGCGTGAGACAGGACGGATACTGGGCTGTTCATCGGCGAATATCGCGTACCATGTTCGGCAGATATCGGCGCTCTACCGGTCTTGGGCGCATAGGGAGTCTTCCGTTAGCGATTGGGGTGTGACAACCGATACAGTGGGTGAAGGCGCGCAGGACAGGCGTTTCCGGAAAGGAGGGTCATGAAATGATTGCCTTTGAGCATAGGGAGGGACGGTTGCGTTAGTCGCGCCGTTCCGGTCGCACCGCCCGTGGTGATACCGGGCGGTGCGGCGCCGGATAGATCCACAGGGCTATTTCACGTTCTTCTCCAGCATCAGTTGCGATCCAACCACATAAGACTTGGCCGGCATCAACTTGCCGTTCACCCGTTCCTTGTACAGGTACACGCGATGCAGCCACACTTCGTCACCCTGCTTGGCCGCGATTTCCACACTGAAATAACTGGTGGTCCTCCGCTCCACGGCAGAGCGCGTGTTGTCCGTCCATTGAAGCCCGCCTTCAGGCGCTCCCCATGCCGGGCTGATCAGCTTGGTCTTCAGAATGCGTGACTGTGGGAACTTGGCCTGAACCGCCTTATTAGCCAACACGCGCAGTTGGGCGGCGTCCTTCCCCTTGTACGCTTCCGCACGCATAGTGACTTTGGCAGCGTCTTCCAGCCGTTGCTGCTGGATCGCCGCCTGCATCTCGTCCACCGCGGTACGCGCTTCATCGATGCGCGGATCACCTGCAGGCAGGATAGCGGTGATGTCGGCGAGGCGTTGCTCCGTTTGGTCCAACCAGGACTTCTCACGGGTGGTATTGCGATTCTTATACTCCCGCGCCGTCTCGATGAACGAAGCCACCACGCGATCGCGGGCCTCTACCCATAGATCCACGTTCATTTTGGTGTTCTTATAGTCGCTATACCCGCTCAGAGGTCCATCGCACCCGTCAGCAAGAATCTGATTGATCAATGCCTTCGCGGCTTCGTATGCGGGTTTGCTGGCGAGCACGTGCTCCGGGTAGGTCGCCTCGGGGTTAAACGAACGAAACTCTTGCAGTTTGGTCAAGTATTCCGGCACTTTCTGTTCAGCCATTTCGTACTTGGCCATGTCGGCCTGGAACCGGGCATCCACGGCGGCGTACCGATCGCGGGCAGCCTTCACGTCCGGGTGATCCCAATGCGCCTTGTCGCGTTGATGGTTCTGTATGGACTCCAGCCGTTCGCGGGCGCCTCGCAGCGGTTCCCGGGCCATTTTGGGTTGCCGGGCATCCAACTCCGACACCGCGTCATCAAGATACTTCTGACAGCTCTCGATTTTGGTCTGGACAGAAGGGGGTAACGTGTCGGCTCTGGACGGGATGGACAGCACGAACAGGGCGCCTGCTGCCAGGCTGCAGCACCAGGCGGTGTATCTGTTGATGAACATGCGTGACCTCCTGTGTTAATGTACGCCGTGCACCTGATCACACCTGTACCATTCAGGTATTGGTAGCTTTATACCCGTTGCGCTGGGATCCCTGCAGGAGGGAACGCCGTCTGCGCCGTAAGGTGGAGCAGACACCACGCGGGAGGCGCTTCCATGAACCAGTCTGCCAACGCGCTGACGTGCCGGATTGATGCACGTCCTGCCGGTCCGGTGCTGCTGATCAACGGCGTCCCGACACCGCTGACCCTGCTGTTTGTGAACGCGTATGACGCAGCGTCTCCGACACGTACGCCGAAAATGATGTCCGAAGTGGAGACCGCCGGCCGTCATGGAGTGCATCTGGTCTCGACCACCATCGGCATGCCCTGGCAGCGCAGCGGAGAACGCCCGGCATTTGAGGCCAGGGCGGGACAGACGATTGACAGCATACTCCACGCCAATCCACAGGCGCTGATCCTGCCGCGGATCTATGTATGCGGCCCCGAAGACTGGTGGGTCCGGCAGTATCCGGATGACATGATGCTGTATGACACGGGGCAGAGGGGGCAACCCAGCATCCACTCGCGCATCTGGAGACGGGACGCGGCCCGCTATCTTGGTGAACTGATCTCATATCTGGAAAACCGGTACGGTGCGCATATACTGGGATACCACCCATGCGGTCAAGCCACCGGGGAGTGGTTTTTCGACCGGATGTGGGAAGGTAGATTGAGCGGCTACGAGTTGCCGGCAATCCAGGCGTTCCGCCGGTACTTGACTGCGGAGTACGGAATGGACGCGGCGCTAGCCAGGGCGTGGAACGATCCGACCGCTTCCATCGCAACCGCGTTACCCCCATCATACGACCGGCGCACCGAATCGCAACGTCACGCGTTCCGAACGGACCAGCAGGCGATCGACTTCGACAGGTTCCAGAACGAAGCGATGGCGGACGCGGTGGTCGGGTTGTGCGAGGTCATCCGCCAGCGCGCCCCGCATAAGCTGAGTGTTCTGTTCTATGGGTACCACTTTGAGATGGCGCTTGCCCCTGCGGGCATGCAGTCCAGCGGTCACTTGGCGCTGTCACGGGTGCTGGCGTCTCCCCATGTCGACGTGCTCTGCTCTCCAGTCAGCTATTATGACCGCGCGCCGGGAGGCGGGGGATACTACATGGCTCCCGTCGACAGCGTGCATCTGCACAACAAGCTCTGGCTTGTAGAAGACGACACCCGAACACACTTCTCCGCGGAGGACTCCGGGTATGGACGCGCCCGCACGATGCGGGAGACACAGGGCGTGCTGGCGCGGAACTTCGGGCAGATCGCTGTACGTGGAAATGGCGTCTGGTGGATGGACCTTCCCGGGGAGGGGTGGTTCACCGGCGATGAGCTTTGGTCCTTCTTGTCGACGCTGCAGCGCGACTACGCCGACACCATGCCCACACAATCACCGTATTCGCCTGAGATTGCCGTGATCGTCGATGAACAAAGCGCCCTGTATGGCGCCGCCAACGCCTATGTGACGGGGCCGCTGCTCTACCTGTTTCGCAGCCAATGGTACCGTATCGGCGCCCCGGTAGGGATCTACTTGTTAAGTGATCTGCTTCAGGGGCTTGTACCGAACAGCCGCTTCTACATCATGTTGAATACCTGGTCGGTCAGTTCATCTGATATGGCCCGCATCCACCGTGAGTCCAGAAAGCACCGCAACCTGGCGCTCTGGATGTATGCTCCCGGCGCGACAGGCAGTGATGACCTAACCCGACGCATTCGGGAGGCTACCGGCATCACCACATCCGTCATGACATCGACCGCTGCCGCGTGCGTCACGACCCATGGAGAGCGGTTCGCTGTACACGACAGTCCCTTTACCCGCGATACCGCCCCCTTGGCAGAGCCGGCGCTGCACGCGACCGACCCGCGAGCCGAGGTGATGGCCACCTATGCGGAAACCGGTCAGGCTGCTGTTGTCGTCAAAAAGATGGGAACGCACATCTCTGCGTGGTCAGGCGTCCCGTGGCTGCCCACTGCACTGCTGCGCGAGATGGCGCGCATGGCAGGCGTGCATATCTATAACACGCAGAACGACATCATTGCCGGCAACAGCAGTTGGATAAGCCTGCACGCAACCGAAACGGGCGAGCGCCGACTGTATATGCCCAGACGAACTTCTTTGTTCGATTGCTCGACCCGTCAGGTCTTGCCGCCCGCCAAGGAGTTCACATTTGCCATGCAGAAGGGTGACACGAAACTGTTACGCATCGGCGCAACACGCCACCGAGCATCTGACAAACTGGACTGAGCGTCATCGGGACGCTTACAGAAATGGGAGATCCAATGAAGCATTACCGCTCCATCCGCATCGCGGCCATCGTGGCCAGCATCGCGTGCGCCACTTCTGTGATGGCGGGTCAAATACCGAGCCACGTCTACACGGCGCTGCACTCGCGCCAATTCCTTACGGGTCCTGCACGCTTGGCCGTCGACGCCCATCTGGACGCCTACCTGAGCGGCGCACAGGGGCCTGACATCACCGGAGTGGTGATGCCCGCATTGAACAAAGCATCGTGGTTCACCGCAGTGGGTGCGGAAACGCACTACAACGAAAAGAAGGCCGAATTGGCGGTGAATCTGCTCGATACCGCGACGACTGACCGCGAGCGCGCGTATGCGCTGGGATGGATGACACACTACATCAACGATGTCCAGATACATCAACTGGTGAACAACTACGGCGGTTTCTACGAAAAGTATCACAAGCATCATGCGCTGCTGGAACAGTTGGAGAACAAGCATGTGTTGGCAACCTACCCGGAAGTAGCCAGCAACATGACCAAGGCGATCCCGGTAGCTGAAGGGAACGCGTTCGCAGGTTTTATCTTCGACGCCTACCACCGCACCTGGCCGGACAACCCGATCTACCAAAGCGGAAACGAGTGGATTGTAGAAAACAGACCATACTTCGGCAGCCGCTACAGTGAGGCGGCCGGTTGGTGCGGTCAGGCGGCCTTACGGTTCGTGGCTTCTCACACCGATGGTACGGGCAAACACGGGTATGGTATCGCCACGTTGAACTTCCCCAACATGCCCAGCAATGATCAGTACGCCCAGATGCGTCAGGCCATTGAGATCCGGGATATCGAATCGCACCCCGATCGTCTAATCGTAACCGTTCGGGTGAATGACAACAGACTGTTCGGCCGATTCACCGCCGACTGGGATACGGCCGCCCGAAAAGCGATTGAGGAAGCTCAGCAGGTGTTTACGCTGGCGTCTGCCTACCTGGCGGAGAAGGACGCCACCCGCAAGGCGACACTGCGCAGCGCATTGTTGAACGCAGTTCCTAATGAGAACCTGGATCAGCCGTTGAAGAGTTTCGACCCCGATAAGGTCATTCCCGGGAATGTGATCATCGATAAGGTGACCTATGTGCTGACGTTGTATCCGAAAGATCAACCCGACAAGCCCACTGCCAAGCCAGTGATTGTCACCGGGGTGTCCGGCCCAATCAAGTTCTCCGGTACGGGATATTCGGACGCACGCAGCGGCGACGTCACCTTCTCTATCGACCTTCCCGCCGGCTCCACACCATACCGGTATACGCTGGCGGTTGCGCTGAGCGGCAAGGATGCTGTGAAGTATCCCGACTACGTAAACGTGGACTGGGTCCAAGCTGACGGAAGGCACCCGGGCACATGGCTCACCGGAGCCGGTGAGATGACAGTAACCGATATCATCGAAGTCAGCCTGCCTTTACCCGAAACGCTGCGCAAGCAAACCAAGGCCCAGCGACGCTGGATCATCACACCGCGAGGGTATACATTGACCGATGCGGATGTCGCGTTGATCCAAACGCGGTTGCCCCGTGAGGGGTTCCGATACGACATCGCGCCGATCGAAGAGAAGATCGAGAACGGCGTGTTGAAGGCGAAGCTCCAACTCACTAAGAGTTCGCCGTATGCCAATCTGCCGTGGGGTGCTCAATCGCTGCTGATGATCTGGTTCCCGGAAGGAAAGGGAGAGCAGACGATCTCTGATGTGCTGTCTGACGCCGCAAAAGAGCTTGACGCGGTGAATAAGGCAATGGAGGAGTTGGACGCCATCATGGCGGACGCCATGACTGAGGAGCAGATGGAGCAACTCGGCGAAGTCATGATGGCTTACGAGGAGGAGCTGAAGAAGAAGGGCGTGCCTGAGGCGGAGCGCGAGAAACTGATGGCTAAGCGGGCTGAGGAACTCATGCGCAAAGCCGGAGTGGATATGGACAAGCTGAAGGCGGCCAACGACAAGGCAGCCGGGATCACCGTAGCTACCACCAGCGGGTTGCCGTTCCATATCTCCACGCCGATCACGTTACGCCCGGTTGATGTTCAGATCACCACTCCGGGCGGTTGGAAACGCGAGGACTTCCACGATAAGCAGCCGTTCAGTGACCGCCGATCTGTGTCCACCGAACGACGGGTTGAGGATGGCAAAGGCAACACCATGTGGACGCTTCGCCCTACCGCGTCGGTGGACCTGGATGATGACCCCGAGCGGGCGGCCGCGCTGCGTGCACGCCACAAAGGCGGTGGGCAGGAGATCACCATTCGCGGCTTCACTGGCCCCTTGTTTGCGAACAACACGCTGGTCGAACTGCCATACACCGTCACGTACCAGGCAGAGGGCGTGCTGACGCGTGGTTCCACACAGATGTACGTGTCGTACAACATTGAGGCCGTTGGGCATACCATCCATGAACTCAACAAAGAGACCAACGAACTGGTAAAGGTCTACGACGGCAGCGCGGACGCTCAAAAAGCGGCAAAAGAGGCGCTGTCCACAGTGGAAAGCGTGATCAACGGCGTGGCGTTGAACCCCAAGCGCTAACATCTCCGACGCCTGGTGGAGACCATCGGCATCTCCACCAGGCTGTTCCGGTCAGTATCCTGCGTGCTTATCTACTACGAAACGCAAGGGTTGCCCGGTAATATAGCGATTCAGATTATCCAGAAACACCGCTTCCACGTGAGCGTCGTAATCCGGTCGATTTCCAGAGACGTGGGGTGATAGGATCACCCGAGGCATACCCCATAACGGATGGTCCACCGGCAGTGGCTCAGGGTCAGTGACGTCCAGACCGGCGCCGGCGAGGTGTCCCGTTCGCAGCGCACCCAGTAATGCATCCGTCACAACAGTCCGCCCACGTCCAGCATTGAAGAAGTAGGCGCCGTGACGCATGGCGGCAAAAGCGGCATCGTCAAACACGCCGCGTGTCTCTCGCGTAATCGGCAGCAGGTTCATCACGACATCCGCTTCGTTGAGGGCATCATGGAGGCGATCAGGTGAATACACCGCGCGACAGGGCGGGGTGGACCGAGGCTGACGCCTGACTCCGATCACGTCCATACCCAGCGCATGGCCCAACTCGGCACAGCGCAACCCAATCACTCCCAGTCCGACCACGCATAGTGTCTTGCCATAGGCCAGGTCGATCACATCGTCAGACAGTTGTGTCCTATCCCAGATAGCCGCCGACTGCTGATGGCAGGCGATATCCAGACGTCGCACCAACATGAGCAGCATGCCAAACAGATGCTCACTGATGGGAACACCATGTATGCGTGCATTCGTGAGAACCACCGGATGCGCACGCACGGCGTCGTGATCTGCCCACTCCATACCGGCGAAACCGGTCTGCAGCCAGCGAAGGCGTCGCGCATCCTGCAGGCGCTCAGGGGCAAGAACGCCATACACCACATCCACTTGCGGCAGCAGGCCAGGCTCCCGCATGATGTCATCCATATCGCACACCCGCGCATCCGGTGCGATACGCTGGATACGCCGGGGCAACTCTCTGGTATGCCCGGCTGTCAATAAGATCACCTGTGGCGCCGGCATCTGGCAGTTACCTCCTGTGCGCTATAACCATGATCTCCATCTCATCGAGATCCAACGGCCGTATACCCCACTGTCCTGCGGTGCCTCCGCCCACATGGTCCACATCGAACCCCGCCACGCGACACATCAACGACAACTCGGTTGGTACAAACGACCGCTCGCGAACCGTCACCGTGACCGCGTCCGCATCATCGGACGCCTGTAATGTCTCCCGTGTAACCAGGTGTATGGGGTCAAACAATCCGCTATCGATATCCGACTGCCCATACTGCCGGATCGGTCTGCAGGCGTTCAACGCGGTGAGAATGAAGGGGGCGCCGGGTTTTAGCGCGTCATGGATGTTGCGCAGTATGTTGAGATCCCGTACGACGGGATCATCGGTCTCTCCCAGCAGTCCGAACGAGCCTTCGCAGACGCAGATCGCCCCATCGAATGGGTCTGGCGTGTGATAGTCCAGCGCGTTACACTGCACCCAGTCAACCTGAACCCCCGCATCACTGGCGCGCCTCGC
The DNA here is from genome assembly GCA_964535125.1 of uncultured bacterium. GTDB lineage: Bacteria > Armatimonadota > HRBIN16 > HRBIN16 > HRBIN16 > CAZHSN01. The sequence goes on along the minus strand of CAZHSN010000065.1, from coordinate 6,053 downwards.
TGCCTCCAGGAGCATACCTTCGGACAGATCCACTCCGGTGACACAATATCCATGGCGCGCCAGTTCAATGGAGTGCCGTCCCACACCGCATCCCATGTCCAACAGACGGCTGCCCGGTGGCAGATCCATCTGATGCATGATAAACGCGACCTCGGCATCGGTGGCCGTCGTGAAACAGTTCGTAAGGTAGATGGGTGCATGGGCGTTGAAGAACCGTTCCCAATCTGACCTGGTCATCCTGCCGCCTCCAGTTCTTCCGGGAACGCGAGACGAATATCATCTTCCAGAATGCGATCACCATGCGGTGGGTAGATTCCCACACAGACGGCGTCCTGATCACGCAGGTGCCGCCGCACCCGTGCGAACGCCTCTGCCGGGTTGTTGCGTCCGGCTGCCATCACTTTATAATGGATAACCGGTCGGCTCAGTGTACCGATCAGCGCGGTCATCGCATCGCGATCGGTCTCCCGGTATGCCTCTTGCAGTCCGGCTACATGCTGCGGATTCGCCGCACGCGGGATAGGGTTGTAGTAACAACACATGTAGAAATCCACATCCAGGTTTGTTTCAGCCCAACGGAACACCTCTGGTGTGTGTCCGGCGATTCCGGCCGGCAACCCGGCAGAACGGATAAGCCGGATCGCCGGTTCGATGGAGGCCACGTCGCCACTGCCCACCAGATTGTCCATCACGCCTCCGTGGATGTAGCAGGCACGCGCCCCACCGCCCAACGCATTGGCGACTCCGCGTTCGATCGGCCCCAGTTCAGGACATGTCTGCGCCAGCCACTGGATTTCACCGCCTTCATCCCAGTACTCCTGCAGCAGCCGCACCATGTGGTGGTCTGCCCGTCCGCATAATGTGTTCACTCCGAGACGCTCTGCCGCGTGGAGCACCTCCTTAATCCGCGCTACGGTGTAGTAACGCTTCATCTCCCGATCAGCCTCGTGCCCTTGGTGCGAAAATCCGGAAAACGGGTTACTTCCCAGAATGAACCGGCTGACGCACAGCGTACCTAAACGGGTGGAGGGCAGGGTCATCTCGTGTACACTCCTTAGTGAGACACCGGTTCTTGCCAGAGGTGTCGAACATCTTTCGATTAGCGTTCGCGGTGCGTTTCTCCTGCCGGGCATATACCTGTCGGCCAGCGAGGTGAGTCATGCGTATCACATTCATCCATATGGATCTGCATCGGCTGATCCCACAGCCCACTGCGTCCCAACAGCAACGTGCCTATGAGCAGGCGATCCGCAGTTCCTCCCTCACGGGCACATTCGTTATGATGTCCATTCTCTCGACGGTCATTGCCGCCTACGGACTACTGTCCAACAGCACCGCCGTGGTGATCGGCGCCATGCTGCTGGCCCCATTGATGGGCCCCATATTCGGCGTCGCTATGGGGTTGACCGTGGGGGACATGCGGTTGTTCCGGCGCGCGCTTGCCGCCGAACTCATCGGTGTGGCAGTAGTCCTGAGTGTGTCGTTGGTTATAGGCATCATGCCGATCAACCTGGGTTTCGGCTCCGAGGTGTACGCCCGCACACAGCCGACGCTCTATGATCTGATCATCGCACTGGCGTCCGGTCTGGTGGGCGCGTATGCGTTGCTGGATGAGCGGATCAGTTCCAGCATCACCGGCGTCGCGATCGCCACGGCGCTGGTGCCGCCTTTGACCACATCCGGCCTGTGCCTGGCCAACGGTGATCAACAGATGGCGTTCGGCGCATTCATGCTCTTTGTCGCGAACTTCCTGGCGATTCAGATTGCCGGAGCCCTGGTGTTTACCGTGTTCGGGATGCATCGGCTGGTCCCCGAAGGCGGCTACACCCTGCGTGGCGTGCTCCAACGCTTGTCGTTCAGCCTGGCGCTATTCGCGGTGGTGGCGGTTTTCATGGCCCATACACTGGTGCGCGTTGTTCAAGATGACTACTTATCGCGCCAGTTACGAGCGACGTTGAACCAGGAGTTGGGTGCAACGGTCGGCGCTCGGCTGTCGGAGCTTGTGTATGAACGGCGAACCGACAGACTCCAGGTGGTTGCGGTCCTTCTCACCCCGCAAGAGTATGAACCGCCCGGTGTCGCCCGTCTGGAGCGCGTCTTGCGTGAACGCGTTCATCCGCGCATCGATCTGGTCGTCCGGTCGCTGATATCTCGGGATGCGGACCGTCGGGGACAGGTGTTCCTGCCAGCCGACCTGGCGGAGTCCCGTCGCAAACTGGAGAGCGAGACCGCGGCGATCAGCCAGGCTCGCGACTTGCTGAGATCAACGCTCGCGACGGTCGCCGGCGCACAGCTGTCCGATGTGAAACGCGAGTCGGCATCAGGCCGCACTGTGTATACCGCTGTTGTCCGCACCCCGACAGCGATCGACCCGACGCAGGTGGCTTCCATGGAAACCGCTCTCCAGATGGCCATGGATAAGCCAGTGCGGCTGGTGGTGCGTTCGGTTCTGACCCGCGACGCCGATGCAGAGGGATACCTGTATCAACCGGAAACTGATTCGCAGCCGCCGGATGAGACAGAGAAGCGCCGAACCGCCTGGATGGAACGTGCGGTTCGCAACCAACTTGCCGGTCTGTCGCCAGTCATCCATTTGGAAGAACTGCGGTATCTGCCTCGGGGGGCCGCCGTGGTGGTGTATGCGGTGGTACGCACCCCCCAGGTGATTACGCCGGAGCAGGTGGCTCAGATGCAACAGGCCATCCGGCGATATGTCCATCCCGGAACCGAACTGATAGTGCGGTCGGTTCTTGGCGCCGATACGGCAGCCGGAGGATACCTGCCGCGCTTCGATCCCTCGCGATACGAACATACGCCTTGACCAAAGGCCGGCTCATGTCAACCGGACGGTCCGCTGCGTGCGCTGAGACCGATAGAGCGCCAGTATCACATCCACCGCTCTGCGGGCCTCTTCCGGGCCGATCGGATAGGGGGTCGCGGTCTGTACGCACTGCGTAAAAGCGGCCAACGCGCGGACATGGCTGTTACCGTAGCACTGCTTGCCTGATGTCAGCGGCAGACCTTCATCGAACGCGGGGATGTCACTGCCGTCATCCAGCTTGAGCATGGTAAAGCTGTCAGGGAATCCTGTCGTCATCTCGGCGGATCCGGTCACACCAAACAGCTGCAGTCGGGTATCCCAGTCCAGATTGGACGCACTGGTCACCGCAAGATGGCCCTGAGCGCCGTTCTCGAATGTTATCACCGCCGTGGCAGTGTCTTCCACTTCGATCAGACCGTTCCAGTGGAGTGTGTCAAACACACCGCAGACCGACGCCGGTCGTCCCAGCATCCACACCAACAGGTCAATCGTGTGGATAGCCTGATTGATCAAGACCCCCCCGCCTTCCTGGCGCCAGGTGCCGCGCCAGGCGGCGCTGTTGTAGTAGGCGGCATCACGCCGGCATCGGCAATGCGCACCACCCATCAGCAATCGACCAAACCGGCCTTCATCCACTAACGACCGCAGGTATTGGGTCGCCGGGTCAAAACGATGCTGAAAGCAGATGCCCAACTGTCGCTGCGATCGGCTGGCTGCCTCCTGCATGGCGTCCAGTTGCCGGCGTGATATGGCCATCGGTTTCTCGCACAGCACATGCTTGCCCGCGGCCAACGCCGTTATGACCATGCGGGCATGCAGATAGTGCGGCGTACAGATACAGACCGCATCCACGTCGTCTGCATCCATCAGGCGTTTGTAATTGCGGTAAACCCTTGCGCCATGGGCTTCGGCCAAGTCCAAGGCGTTGTCGCACACGACATCACATACCGCCACAAGCTGAGCATCAGCTACATGGTTTATGGCATCCGCATGAACCGGACCGATCACACCGCATCCGATAATACCGTAACGGAGAGCAGGCATACAGACAGACTCCTTGGCAGGACAGATTGAACTAAGTACAATATATGCCGCATATGGTTGCGTATCCTGCCCATGTCGCCGCTTCGATGGATCCGCCGACACAAGTGAGGTTATCATGACCGATCTGCATATAACCGTAGTACTTTCATTCGCTGCCGTATTGATCCTCTTCGCAGCGGGAGCAAAGGCTGGAGCGAGCCCCGATCCGTATGCCCGCGAAACGCGCGTACAACGTGACCGTCGGATGCGCTGGTGGCGCGAGGCCCGATTCGGGATGTTCATCCACTGGGGCGTGTATGCAGTTCCGGCAGGGGAGTACAATGGCGAGCAGGTTGGTGGTATTGGTGAGTGGATCATGAACACTGCCCGCATTCCGGTGTCCGCCTATCGCGCCTTCGCGCGTCGGTTCAACCCCACGTCATTCGATGCCGAAGCGATAGTCAGGCTGGCAAAAACGGCCGGCATGAAGTATATCGTCATTACCACCAAGCATCATGACGGGTTTGCGCTGTTTTCCACGAGCGTGAGCGACTGGTGCTTCCAAGGCGCCACCCCATTCCGGCGTGACCCGATCGCTGAGCTAGCGGCAGCCTGCCGGCGTCACGGTATCCGTTTAGGTTTCTATTACTCGCAAGCACAGGATTGGATCAACGGCGGCTCATCATGCAACGGTTTCTGGGATGCGGCGCAACAGCGTGACATGGACAGCTATATCGACCGCATAGCCGTCCCACAGGTTCGTGAGTTGTTAACCCGTTACGGGCGCGGCGTACCGGCCGTGCTGTGGTGGGACACGCCCTGTGACATGACCCCAGAACGGGCGTCGCGATTGGTCAGTCTCTTGTCACTGCAACCAGGCATCATCCACAACAACCGCCTCGGGGGAGGATACGCGGGAGATACCGAGACGCCTGAGCAGCACATACCCGCCAGCGCGATGAAACACCGCGATTGGGAAACCTGTATGACGTTGAATGACACATGGGGCTTCAAGCGGTCTGACACGAACTGGAAGTCCGCGGCGACACTGGTGCACAACCTGATCGAAACCGCAAGCAAGGGCGGGAACTATCTGTTAAACATCGGTCCGGATGCAACCGGAGCGGTCCCGGAGGCATCGGTCGAACGTCTGCAGGCCGTCGGCGCCTGGATGCGCATCAACGGAGAAGCCATCTATGGTACCACGGCCGGTCCGCTGCAGAACCTTCCCTGGGGCCGGTGTACCGCCAGGCCGGGGCGACTCTATCTGTGTGTCACCGACTGGCCGGCGAACGGTCGTCTGGCCGCACCGTTATTGGTTAGCGTTCGACGCGCATGGTTGTTGGCCAGGCCGCGCACGACACTGACCACGGAACCGACAGATGAGGGACTGTTGATCCACGTCCCGAAGGAGTCACCATCACCCTACGCAGGCGTCATCGTTCTGGATATCCGCGGCGACGTCCAATTGACTGAACGCATCGTGTCCGTGGATCAGACTGGCTTGTTAACGCTGAACGTGCAGGACGCTCGTATTTTGGGTGATACGCTGCGCTTGGAGACCATCGACGGCTTACCAAGCGCCGGTTTTTGGACCAACCCAAACGACAGTCTGGAGTGGCGTGTCCGCGGCTTGTCTCCTGGCGCATATGACGTCGTGTTGACGTACGCATGCCATCCGGCTAATAGCGAGAGCCGTTGTGTATTGAATGCGGGTACAGCCCGTATCGCGTTCGATATCCAAGCAACCGCGTCTTGGTCGGACTTCGAAACCCGAACTGCAGGGCGCATTCGGATCCGCGATTCGGCCGTGACGCACATCGGGTTACGCGCAACAGCCATGCCCCGGGGAGCCGTCATGAATCTGCGTCAGATCATCCTGCAACCGGCAGCAGCACCAGATGCATCTGTGAGATAGGCCTGCGACATGAGACCTCACTTCACACGCATATCAGGTGATACACTGCGCACAGAGGCAGCGGCGGGGATCACGACATTCCTCACCATGGCCTATATCATTTTTGTCAATCCGGCGTTACTATCGGCGGCGGGAGTGCCGTTCGCAGGAGCCGCCACGGCCACCGCACTGGGCGGCGACTGGCACAATCCGGCCTCATGGCAACCGCCGGGTGTCCCCTCGCCGTCGACCGTGGTGGAAATTCCGGCCGGCGTATCGCTCTATGCACTCCAGCCGATCCGCATCACGGGC
>CAZHSN010000064.1:0-19134 GCA_964535125.1 uncultured bacterium | reverse complement strand
CCGACTGCTCGACCAGATCAGCCCGGTCATGTATGTCGATACGGTACTGCGCCAGCGCGTAGGCATGTTCCGCTAAGCGGACCATTAACGCAACGGTCTATAGCCCCCCCTCGCTAGGCATGGCGCCAAGCTGGGGGGGCACGTGTTGATCAAGTGCAGTTTCGTATACTGAGAAAATTAGGTTTATAGTTGTGCAGACCGCATATTTATATTGACGTTGTGAATGGTGATTACTTGCTTGTGTCGTTGCTTGGTTCATCCGTTTCGGGGACTTAAGTAAACCATACCTGCCAATTCTGTTATCAGGTCGCTTCATGCGAGTGATTTCGTGGAAATATTGCTCGCATGGCTTGATCCGTTATTGTTTAAATAATACCGCATGCGACACGCTTCGCACTTGGCGCTGCGCAGATTGGCGCAAATTAGGTGCAAGTGAGGCATAGATATCAATCATTACGTATCACTAGTCACCATGTGAGCTTCAATCTTGAGGCAGGAGCTAGTTATTGGCACAGTTGCATGAACTGGTGCCGAATTCTTTGTTGTAAAGTTTCCATATTCCAACATGCTTACTATCTCGAATGAGGGTCACCTTAAGATTGTCCCGGTAGTATTTGACTGAATCTTTGCTTGCAAACAATATCGATTCTTTTGGAGGGACGCGGGGGTCACGACTGCAGTCACATGATGCTTGAGCTCCGCTAAACGAGTTTCGTTCGAACACATCACCCGCTACGAAGGTTACTGACGGAATTAGCTCGCAAGTATCTACAGATAGTGGCAAGTTGTTTCTCTTTGCAATAGATACTGCGTCTATTGCGGTTTTGTGTATGTCTTTGATTTCGGAATGATAGTACGAAAACATAAATAACCCTAGGAGAATCATAATCAATACATTTGATAAGTATGCTCGTCGCATAAACATATTATAGCTTAATGACATATATACGAAAGTTGACGATATTAACACGAATATTGCCGTGATTATCACAACATGTGCATGGCTGAATTCATGCAGGCTTGGTATAGGCCATATGTTAAATGTGAACATATTGCCAATCCCAATTGTTTCAACGATCCCTATCATGATACCAACAAACATAGATGCGCCCGCTAAAATGCCTGATACTGCCACCAGAATACGTACGGCCATGTATCGGCTGAATGATGGACGATTTGGGTGGATTGTATGAATAAACAAAAGGGACATAGCAGGCGCCATGTAAGCAACAAACCAAAAACCGTGTAGGGTCTCATGGTAATACTGCATCAACAACACATATGCTATCTCAGAAACGAACCAAACGTACAAGAGTGCGTGTGGATACGCATTAATCAGCGTTTGTTTTGGCTTTGTAATTATTGAAATTGTTGCCAATAATGAGTATGGATGCATCGCTGAGACTATATACATGCAACACACTAGTGCTAATGATGTGATGTAACTAGTGCTGTATATGTGGCTATTATTGTGTAGGTATTGTGCGGCTATAATAATGAAAACAAGTAGTATGAGTGCGTACACACAATGAATGAACCATTTGTATTTAATACTTGATCGCGCGTATCTTGTGATTGCATACATTGCTACAGCAGATATAGGCAGTATGTCTAAGAATCCGTTGCCAATGTACAATGTTAATGCTAATGTTGGTAATGTGCATAATAGCCATGATCTGTTGCCACTTATGATTTCATAGAATGATATGAACAGAAATGTGTGAAGTAGTGCGGTTAGTGTGATATGACCGTATGTTATGATTATGGGTACAAATGCAGGACAAGTAATGTACAGTACTGATGCGATCCATCCGCAATAATGGTCGATGTGGCGCTTTGCAAACTGCCATAATGCAATTGCGGTAGCAGTTATGCATAGCAATGCGGGTAATCTTTCAGAAATCCAAATGCAACCTAGTAGTTTAGTGAAAACTATCTGCATAATATGGTATAGAATCAGTTGCCTGTCTTGGCTAAATATATATATGGCGTCATTGCTTGCTAAATACATGCGAGTACTGTCGGCCAGCTTGTCTATATCAGCTCCTATTAATCCGACACAGGCGGCGCATATAAACAATATTAACAGTGGTGCTATAAAAAGTATGCGTCTGTGTTGATAAAATGATTCCACGAGTAACACCTCCACCCTGGTAAAATTGACTGCGATTTAAATGGTGGTTATGTGACGAAGCACTACAATCGTGCACTTCATTAACTCAATGGTAGCACTCCATTGATCTGTGCGCAAGCCCAATGAAGGTCTCGAGTTGTACTTTTGGACTATGGGTTGACGCTCCCGTGCTACGGAATACTACAAATTGCGTCTTAAATACAGGGATGCGATATGAATGGATGCATGTCCTTAACAACTGCCATAGTCGTTCTTTTTGCTCGTGCAGACTCGGTGACACACCACACAATTGACCGAGTGCAACATCGGTGATGTGTGCTGCGCTACTGTATCGCCTCTGCGGAGATCATAGCACCAACACAACGCCTCAGATCGATGTAAGCACGTGTATAGAGAAGACGATGCGATGCATGTCTGCTGGCATAGAGGCATTAATGAAATGCAATAATGAGCATCTGGTAGTCGCTTATCTCTCGGGTTCGGCCATCCAAAGCCCCCAGCGCCCGCTGCGTGCGGTCTCTGTCAGCGTATAGCCCTTCACCTGTGGCTCATTGTTGAGGTCTGCCAATACGAGTGCAGAGCGGTTCGGGCTTCGTTTCAACAGATCGGTGAGCTGTTCGGTGTTGTCGATACCCAACACGCTTTGTGCGCCGCCTAGAATGTCGTCGGCCAGGTACGCGCCGGTGACGAACAGCACGCTGGGACGTCCCGGGTGCAGGTCATACACAGCCATCGGTGTCCGGTGCTTTAGAGCCAGGTCGCGTCCCTGCGACGCCAACCGATGCAGCGGAGCGATATCATACGCGTTCCATGCCGGAAACCCGAACGTGATGAACAGGATGGGTAGCACGAAGCCGGCGAGAAACATCGCTCCGGTCATCCGTGGAATAGCGTCCCGACGGACCGCCATCATCAACGAAGTCAACAGGCACCAGGCAGCCAGCATCAACGCGAACGGGGCCATGGCGATGACAGGTTCCAATACATTGGCGGGTAGCGGTTTTCCGAGGAACTGTTTGGGCACCTGTGCGGCCCAAGTTAGCCCCAAGGCTCCGACTGTGGTGAACACCAGCGCGGCAGCCATACCTGAGAAACCCAACAGTCCGGTTTCCAAAGCTGAAATCGAGCGCCGGCGTCCCCAATCATTCACCAACCGGTACGCGGCGCACACCGCCAGAGCCGGGACCGCCGGCATTATGTACCCGGGCAGTTTCGACCGGCTGATGCTAAAGAACACGAAAACAACCAAGGCCCAGACCGCCAGCATGGCGACACAAGCGACGCCCGGGTCGTCGGTTCGCCGGCCCGCCGCGATACGGCGCCACCAGGCCGCCGGAGTCAGCGTACTCCATGGGAACAACCCGAACCACAATATCGGAATGTATGTCCAAAACGGAGCCACATGCCCGAACTCCGCTCCTTTAAAGCGAGCCAAATGTTGGCGGATGATGTACTCGTCAAACCACGCCGCACCGTGCTGCTGGTAGATCGCCAGGTGCCATGGCAGTGCGATCGCCAGAAACACAACGGCAGCCCCCAGCCAGGGCATTCCAGCCAGCCGCTTCCAGTCCTTACGCCAGCCGGTCCAGCACAGCACCGCCGCGCAAGGAAGCAGCACTCCGATCAGTCCCTTGGTCAGCAGCGCGAGGGCCGAGCACGCTGCGAAGACGAGGAACCAGCGTCGGTTGGACATGACTCCGGCCGCCGCAGCCAGCACGGCCGCCGTCTGCAACAGCGTGAGAGGGCCATCCATAATACCCTGACGCGCGATGCCAACGCCGATGGGACTCAACAACAACAGGAGCGCGGCTACCCATCCGACGCGTGTCATACCGTAACGCGACGCCCACCACCACAGCAGGCCTGCAGTGAGTGCGATGCTGAGTGCTGCGGGAAGCCGGGCGGCGGTTGGGGTGAACCCCAATAGCTGCATACACATCGCCTGTAGCCAGTAGAGCAGCGGCGGTTTGTCGAAGAACACCGCGTCGCCGATCCGTGGGGTCAACCAGTCCCCCGTCTCCACCATGGTGCGTGCGACAGAGGCGTAGAACCCTTCGTCAAGATCAAACAATCCGATGACATTGAGTCCGGCCAGCGATCCAACGAGCAACGCACCCAAAAACAAGATTGGTGGAACGAGTCGCAACCGACGTCTCTTCCGTTCGGCTGCTGTTGTGGGAATGGGCATGTTGGCGCCTCCGGCGTGTTCACTGTACTCAGTCTACATCAGCAACGCGACCGTGTTCACCTGTGCGGGTTGTGTCCGCAGCGTGTATCCGGTATACTGGTTTCAGTATCCGTTCCTTTAAATCCGTCCTGTGAGGCGGGCAAGGATCGCGGTAACGTAACATCGCAGTTCCTCCGCTATCCTGATCCGTTCATACAGGCCTGTGGCGTCAGCCGGGAGGCCGACTATGCGCGACATACTGGTCATGACGGGCGACGACGTCCGTCGAGCGCTCGTTCGTATCGCCCATGAGATTCTGGAAAAGAACCAGGGCGCTGACGACCTCATTCTCATCGGTGTTCTTCGTAAAGGCGCTCCTCTGGCGGTCCGACTCGCACAGCTGATCACCCAAATAGAAGGGGTGGAGGTGCCTGTTGGTCAGATCGATATCTCTCTTTACCGCGATGACTATCGAACCCGACCCTTGGCCGGTGTTGGAGCAACCAGCTTGCCCGTGGATGTGACCGACAAGCGGGTAGTGCTGGTGGACGAAGTGATCTTCACCGGCCGGACCATCCGCGCGGCGATCAGCGCGGTGGTGGATTTGGGACGGCCTAAAAACATTCAGTTGGCGGTACTCGTCGACAGGGGACATCGGGAACTGCCGATCCGCCCGGACTACATCGGCAAAAACCTTCCGACGTCGCGGCATGAGTTCGTTGAGGTGCACGTAACCGAGATCCATGGCGAAGACGCCGTACGCATTGTCAAGCAGGAGGATGAGACCGGTGTTGACTGATCTGCTCGGTTTACAAGGGGTTGAAGCTGCGGACATCGGCACGCTGCTCGATTCTGCCGAGTCGTTTCGAGAGGTGTTGACGCGCAGTGTGCGTAAAGTGCCGACACTGCGCGGGCGCAGTGTGGTTACGCTGTTCTATGAGGCCAGCACCCGCACCCGCGTCTCGTTTGAGGCGGCTGCAAAGATCATGAGCGCGGACACCGCAGGGATCGCCGCCAGCGGCTCCTCGGTGCAGAAGGGTGAATCCCTGCTCGATACAGTGGCCACACTGAGGGCCATGCAGATCGATGCGGTGGTCATCCGCCATTCGGCGTCCGGATCGGCTGCGATGGTTGCCGACCATCTGGATGTACCGGTGGTTAACGCAGGCGATGGGATGCATGAACACCCGACGCAGGCGTTGCTGGACATGCTAACGATGCGGCAGCACTTTGGGCGTCTGGAGGGGTTAACCGTCGCCATCATTGGCGACATTGCGCATTCCCGCGTGGCGCGCAGCAATATCTGGGGACTTACCACCATGGGCGCCGCTGTACGGTTGGCCGGCCCTTCCACACTGATGCCGCGCGACGCCGATCGGTTGCCTGTGCGCATCGCTCCCACGCTGGACGAGGCGTTGGACGGCGCCGATGTGGTGATGGTGCTGCGGTTACAGCAGGAGCGTATGGCGCGAGGGCTGCTGCCATCGCTGAGCGAATACGCGCGGCACTGGGGGATCAATGACCGCAGACTCACACGCGCCGCGTCCAACTGCATTGTGATGCACCCGGGACCCATGAACCGGGGCGTAGAGATCTCGGCCGATGTGGCCGACGGCAAACGGTCAGTGATATTGGAGCAGGTGACCAACGGTGTAGCGGTGCGTATGTCCGTGCTGTACCACCTGCTGGGAGGGAACGCGTGATGAGCAGCACCGTACTCAAACAAGGACTGGTCGTCGACCCGGTTTCCGGGATATGCGCCGTGAACGATGTGTTGATCTCTGATGGCGTCATTGCGGCTGTTGGCGGGAATCTGGAGGCAGACGATGCGATCGACTGCACGGGTTACATCATCACGCCAGGTTTGATTGACCTGCATGTGCATCTGCGTGAACCCGGGCAGGAATACAAAGAGGATGTCCAATCGGGAACTGCTGCTGCGGCGGCCGGGGGGTACACAACCGTGTGCTGTATGCCCAATACCCGCCCACCCTTGGATGAACCGCTGCTCGTCTCCGGTTTGATGGCTCGAGCCGATCAATTGGGAACCGCCCGGGTGTTGGTGGCCGCATCGGCCACGCGCGGCAATGGCGGTGAAACGCTGTCAGAGATGCGCGCACTGCGGGAGGCGGGAGCGGTTGCTGTGACCGATGATGCCGAACCGCTTCAAAACGCGGAGATACTCCGGAGAGTACTGGAATACGCATCCAGCGCCGGTCTGCCAGTGATGCTGCATTGTGAGGATAAGGCGCTCAGCGCAGGCGGCAGCATGAATGAAGGGTATTCAGCCTCTGTGGCCGGGTTGCGGGGGATACCCGCAGTCTCTGAGTCGCTGCATGTCGCCCGCGCATGCCTGCTGGCCGAGTACACCGGAGCGCATGTGCATATCCAGCATGTTTCGGTTGGTGAGTCCGTGCGGATCATACGGGACGCAAAGGCGCGGGGCGTGCGTGTCACGGCGGAGACCTGCCCGCATTACATGGCGCTCACCGACGCGGTGTGCGTGGGATACGACACACACACGAAAATGAACCCGCCGTTGCGCACCGCTGATGACGCGCAGGCGGTGGTGAATGGCGTGCTGGATGGCACGATCGAAGCGATCGCCACCGACCATGCACCGCACGCACGGCATGAAAAACAGGTGGAGTTCGCCGACGCCCCGTTCGGGGTGGTTGGACTGGAGACGGCATTCGCCGTGAGCTACACGCAACTGGTCCTGATGGAACAGATGAGTTTGAGCGATCTGGTGGAGCGGATGAGCGCTGCGCCGGCGCGAATATTGAACATACAAGGCGGCAGTCTGCAGGCGGGGCAGCCAGCGGATATCGCCGTTTTTGACCTGCACGCTGAATGGACGGTGGATCCCGCGTGTTTCCGTTCCAGAGGGCGGAACACACCCTTCGCGGGGATGCGAGTGACAGGACGGCCGATGATGACGTTTCTGGGGGGCCGCAGGGTGTACCGGTATGGAGCTGACGGTGGCTGAACCGTGCGGGTGACGGCCCGCTAGAAAGGAAAGAGCCAGATGAAGGCAATACTGGTACTCGAAGATGGTACGGTCTTCGAGGGCAGATCGGTAGGAGCGGCCGGTACAACGGTCGGCGAGGTGGTTTTCAACACCGGCATGACCGGCTACCAGGAGATCCTAACAGATCCTTCGTATGCCGGGCAGATGGTGACGTTGACCTATCCGATCATCGGCAACTACGGGATCAATCCGGATGACTTTGAATCGCGCCAATTGCAGCCGCGCGCCTTGATCATCCGAGATATGTGCGACGCTCCGAGCAATTGGCGCTGCCGGTGGAAACTGGCCGAGTACCTGCGCGTGCAGGGGATGCCTTCATTGGATCAGATTGACACACGCGCGCTGACACGGGTCCTGCGGAGCCACGGCGTCATGATGGGCATACTGACAACCGAGTTGACGGTGGAAGAGGCGTTACGTCACCTGAAAGCCGAGGCCCGCTATGAGCAGCTCAACTATGTACGGCAAGTGACAACCACGGAGCCGTACGTGTGGGATGCTGAAGGGCAAAAGCCCGTGAACGCGCCGCAGTTGCCGGGTACACGCTACCGGTTAACACTGCTGGACTGCGGGGTCAAGTACAACATTCTGCGGCGGTTCGCCGACCAGGGGGCGCGGGTGACCGTGATGCCCTGTATTGCGACCGCTGAAGACGTGTTGAACACTCAGCCGGACGGCGTGGTGTTGTCGCCCGGACCCGGTGATCCGGCGCTCTTAGAGGATGTGGTGCGTACCGTGCGTACGTTGGCTGATAAGCGCCCGATCTTTGGCATCTGCCTGGGTAACCAGATGGTCGGCGCGGCATTTGGCGCCCATACCTACAAGCTGAAGTTTGGACACCGCGGATGCAACCACCCGGTGAAGGATCTGGTGTCCGGCAAGGTGACGATCACCTCGCAGAACCATGGTTTCGCCGTCGATCCGTCAACGCTGCAGCCCGGCATGGAGGTCTGGCAAATGAACCTGAATGACGGCACGGTGGAAGGACTGCGGCACACCAGCCTGCCGATCTTTACCATTCAATACCACCCCGAGGCCGCGCCGGGACCGCGGGACAGCGATCCATACTTTGCGCAATTTCTACAGATGCTGGATGAGACGGGGGGCGTGCAACGCACCCGGGAAGCGACGGTGCCGCATGCCTAGACTGCCGGAGATTCATAAAGTCATGGTGATCGGGTCGGGCCCGATAGTGATCGGGCAGGCCGCTGAATTCGACTATGCGGGCACACAGGCGTGTACGGCGCTGCGTGAAGAGGGCATCTCGGTGGTGTTGATGAACTCCAATCCCGCCACCATCATGACCGATCCCGAAGTGGCAGACCGTGTCTACATCGAGCCGCTGAATGTGGCCTTCGCCGAAAAGGTGATCGCTCGCGAGCGGCCAGACGGACTGTTGCCTACGTTGGGCGGGCAGACCGGTTTGAACCTGGCGACCCAGTTGGCGACGGCCGGCATTCTGGACCGCTACGGCGTGAAAATGCTGGGAACCTCGCTGGACGCGATCCAAAAGGCCGAAGACCGTGAGCTGTTCCGCCAGACCATGCAGGATATTGGCGAGCCGGTGCCGGAGTCGTGGATCGTGGAAAGCGAAGCGCAACTGCGTGATGTGTCCCGGTTATGCCCGTATCCGGCTATTGTCCGCCCTGCCTATACGCTTGGCGGCACAGGCGGGGGCGTGGCCTACAATCCGGAAGAGCTGATGGAGATCGGTAAACTGGGGTTGAGCCTCTCCATGCGCAGTCAGGTGATGATTGAGCGGTGCCTGCTGGGATGGAAAGAGGTCGAGTACGAAGTGATGCGCGATGGCGCCAACACCTGCATCACTGTGTGCAATATGGAGAACTTCGACCCGATGGGTGTGCACACCGGAGACAGCATCGTTGTGGCGCCCAGTCAGACGTTGACAGATCGCGAATACCATATGCTGCGCACCGCGTCGCTGAAAATCATCAGTGCACTGGGTATTGAGGGCGGCTGTAACGTGCAGTTGGCGTTGTCACCGCATAGTTTCGAGTACTTCGTCATTGAAGTGAATCCCCGCGTGTCACGCTCCTCGGCGCTCGCCTCCAAGGCAACCGGATACCCGATCGCGCGTGTGGCGGCCAAGATCGCGATTGGACTGCGGCTGGATGAGATCGACAACCAGGTGACCGGCAAGACCAAGGCCTGTTTCGAACCGGCGTTGGACTATGTGGTCACCAAGTTCCCGCGATGGCCGTTTGACAAGTTTGTGACCGCCGACCGACGGATCGGCACGCAGATGAAAGCCACTGGAGAGGTGATGTCCATAGAGCGCACGTTCGAGGCGTCGCTGATGAAAGCCATCCGCAGTCTGGAGATCGGAACCTTCGGACTGACCCGGCGGGGGACTGCCAGCCTCAGTGACATGCAGTTGGAAGAAGGACTGGCTGTGGCGACAGATGAGCGGCTGTTCATCATCGCTGAGGCGTTTCGCCGAGGGATGATGGTGGAAGAGGTCGCGGACATTTCGTCCATTGACCCGTGGTTCCTGGAGAAAGTCCGGCTGCTGGTTGAAACTGAAACACGCTTGCGTGTCCACGCGAAGCAACTGGGAGACGTCATTGATCAACCCACGCCAGACAGCCCGGGCGCTCGCTTTCTGATGCAGGCCAAACGTCAGGGGTTTCCTGACCGGATCATCGCGGATATCGCCGGC
This sequence comes from uncultured bacterium, assembly GCA_964535125.1. Classification (GTDB taxonomy): domain Bacteria; phylum Armatimonadota; class HRBIN16; order HRBIN16; family HRBIN16; genus CAZHSN01. Next base: position 9,122 of record CAZHSN010000064.1, on the reverse strand, counting down.
AGGACGGCCGAACAGGTGCGTGCCGCCCGAGTGGAACTGGGCTCTGTGGCTTGCTTCAAGATGGTCGACACATGCGCAGCCGAGTTCGAGGCGCAGACGCCTTACTACTACACCGCCTATGAGACCGGGGGGTCCGGCTGAGCATCGCTCAGTGGTGCTGTGGCCGGGCGCGCCCGGCCACGCGCCCATGCCCGTAATTCGGCAATGTCTTCCCGCATAGTGACAGACAAAGGCACCGTGCTGGCCAGTTCGTGCAGAATGTCGGCGGTGGTGGGGTTGCGACGCCGGCCGCTCCGCCCTCCCTTGTTCAGCGCGTTGATTACCGCCTCGTTGAGCGCCTGTTCGATCTCCGCTCCGCTGAAACCGTCTGAGGCCTCCGACAGCGCGGCCAGGTCGTACTTAGCCGGATCGATCTGCCGCTTCTTCAGGTGTATGCGGAAGACCGACTGGCGTTCCCGCGGATTGGGCAGATCGATGAAGAAGATCTCATCGAAACGTCCCTTTCGCAACATCTCCGGGGGCAACTGACTGACATCATTGGCGGTGCCCACCACATACACCGGTTTTCGTTTGTCCTGCAGCCAGGTGATGAACCGGGCGAACACGCGGGCGGTCGTGCCGCCATCGGAAACTCCGGACGACTGTGATCCAGAAAAGCCTTTCTCGATCTCGTCGATCCACAGGATGCAAGGCGCCACGGCTTCGGCGGTTTGAATAGCCAGCCGCATGTTCTTTTCCGATCCGCCGACCAAACCGGTGAACACGCGTCCGACATCCAGCCTCAATACCGGCAGATTCCACAGCGTCCCCACCGATCGCGCCGCCAGGCTCTTGCCGCATCCTTGAACGCCAATCAACAACACGCCCCGCGGCGTGATGCCCAAGTGATGCAGCGATTCATCGGTGAACAACCGGGCGCGCTTACGCAGCCAGTCCGCCAGGGTGTCCAAGCCGCCCACCTGGTCGAACCCTTCCACATGCGACACGTACTCCAACACCCCGGACTTCTTGACCACCTGTTCTTTCTCGGTGCGGATCACTGATGGATCAAGCCTGCCGCAGGACACGATTGATCGGGCGAACACGTTCTCTGCTTCGAACAACGACAACCCGCTGGCCGCTGCAGTGATGGCCTCAATTTCAGACTCGTTGGCGGGAGCAGTATATCCGGCTCGGTCCGCCAGTGACGCGATTGTGGTGTTGACCAGCGCCCGGAGTTCAGCCATATCGGGTGGAGTGACCTCAATGAGCGCGAATGACCGTTCCAGGCTGCCCGGCAGTTGTACCGCGTCCGTGGATATGATCAAAGTGCGTGCTGTCTTGCGGAATGCGCCGATCAGGTCTAATACCAGACGCCGCACCACGGGATCGTCCAACTGGCCAGCCAGGTCTTTACAGACGAGGACGCTCTTTTCAGGGATCCGTCGCGCATCCAGCAGGGCGTCCACCGCCTTGACCTGAACCGCCTTCGCTCCAGGCAACCCAGGAATGATGCCTGTGCTGATGCTCCACGTGTACACGGCGCGGCCGGCGCGCTGTGCGGCTTCACGTACAACCCACTCGGCGCGGTCCTCCTCGGGACTGAGCACCACCAGCCCGGGATATCCGGATCGCAGCATATCGGTACAGGTATCAACGGGGCTGTTGGCCATGGATCTCCTCGTCTCTGTCGTGTTTCTGTTTACCGGGCGGCGTGACACATCCTGGATTCGGACCATACGCGTGTGTAGACGTCAGCTGTCTGTGACGCGATACGGTCCCAGCTATAGACTGTCTGTACCTTCTGGAAGGCGCGTTCAGCGAGCCCTTGCGCCCATTCCGGTGCGTGTGCAATGCGAAGCAGTTGATTGGCCAGACTTAACGAGTCACCAGCGTAAGCGGTGAGGCCTGTGACCTCGTGATCGACTATCTCCTTCAGCCCTCCGGCGTCCGAGACGACGACCGGCGTCCCTGCCGCCATCGCCTCAAGCGCGACGATGCCGAAGGGTTCATACAGGCTGGGCGCCACTGCCGCCGTCGCGACGCGCTGCAGACGTCGTTTAGTGGCGTCCGAAGTGAATCCTGTGAAGGTCACATGATCGCGCAGCCCCAACCAGCGCGCCAAGTGCACCAGGTGTTCACGGGAACCTCCGCCGGCGATGACAGCCCGGGCGTCCGGGAACTCCACGCGTACATACCGCATGGCATCGATCAGCAGGTGTGCTCCCTTCTCGGGCACCATCCGCCCGACGAAGAAGAACAGAGGGGCGTTGTCAGGCGCGTACTGTGCGCGGAAGCGGGCCTGTGCATCGGTGGGGAAGGGGAACGTAAACGGATCTGTGTCGACTCCGTTAGGCGCGACATCTATCTTGTCGCCGGGGACATCCAGAGCGGTATGTACCTCATGACGCATAAACTCCGAGCAGCAGATGACCCGCCAGGCTTCGTAAGTGAGCCGCCACTCACGGGAGGCGATCTCGCGCTGCAACGGCTCGCGGATGCCGCCGTTGCGTCCATACTCCGTAGCGTGTATGGTGGCGACCAGGGGTAATCCGAACTCGTGCTTCAACACGACTGCCGAGGGTTCCGCCAGCCAGTCGTGTGCATGCAGCACAACCGGTTCGTCTGTTGTCAGCCAATCACGCAACACGCTGCGCGCCGCCTGGGCCATGCGGGCGTTCAACACATCAACCCATTCCACGATGCTGATCCGGTTAGGCGGCAAGGGCGTGCGCGTGACAGCTACCGGCCCATCCATCTGAGTAAATGTGCCGTCCACTTCATCGGTGGTCACCACATGTACCTGGTGCCCGCAGCGGGCGAGTGCTTGCGACAGGTCATACAGATGGGGAGCGATGCCCCCGACAGTTCTGGGTGGATACTCCCAACTCAGCATGAGAATACGCATCGAAAGCCTCCTATATCCGTTGCAGCCAGGGTTCAGCGCCGATGGTGGTCGATCGGTCATGACCTGGGTAGACTGACGTCTCGGCCGGCAGTTCCGCCAGTAACTTCAGGCTGCGGCTCATGTCTGTGTCGTTGCCGCCGGGAAAGTCGGTGCGACCGATGGTGCCTCGAAACAGCGTGTCGCCGGTAAACACCACACCCTGCTCTGCGCTATGGTAGCAGACCCCTCCCGGTGTGTGTCCGGGGGTATGGAGTACGGTGAACGGCAAGTCGGCCAACTGCACCGTGTCCATGTGGTCGACAGTGCGGGTAGGGGTCACGCCGGTTAGCCCGGGCATGGGAACCGGTTGCAGGCGCGGGTTGCGCAACAGATCGGCCTCCAGCCGGTGGATAATGATCTCTATATCCGCATCGGCCGCTATCTCCGTCAGGCCCATCACATGGTCAAAATGCGCATGCGTCAGCCATACCGCTTTAAGTTGGCACTGATAACGGCTCAACAGATCATCAACGTAGCAGCCGATTTCGGCCGGAGCATCGACCAAGACCGCGCAGGCTGTTTCCGGATGCAGAACTAAGTGGCCATTTGTGCCTAGAAACGGCGATGGCAGGGTGCGTATGATCAGAGATGATGCCAAAACAGAACCTCAACTCAGGTATAGCGGAGTGTGCGCACTCCAACGCCATGATACCTGAGCAGGCACGTCGACGCGTGAGCCGAGGGTTGGTATACTCGTGTTGGTATTGCGTCCCTGGGGGGCGTGCTTCATCATCACAGGGGTTCAGGTGGCAATGGTTCAAGATAGAGATCCGTCGACCGAGATAGTGGCTCTCCAGGCTGCTCTGAATGAGCGCGAACAGGCGCTGGCCAAGTTGAAGGCCGAAGTCGATGAGTTGAAAGCGAAAAACAGGGATCTGGAGCAGAAGGCCCGAGCCAACGGTGACAGTGATCAACCAACCGCCATCACCGAATTCGAAGAAACGCTGCGCCGACTGGTACATCGCATCGCCATGATCCTTCAGGCGGAGAAGTGCGTGTTCATGTTGCTTGATCGCGAATCCGGCGAACTATATGCGGTGGCGCCTGCATTCGGCATGACGGATGAGCATATTAAGCAGTTCCGGGTGCGCGCGACGCAGGGCATCTCCGGCGAAGTGTTCCGCACCTCTCAATCGCTGATCTTCCATGACGCCGCCAGTGACGAACGCACCATTCCCGAACACGTGGCGTTGATGGGGATTCAGAATGGCTGCACATCTCCGCTGGTGATAGAAAAGCGTGACGATGAAAACCGCGTTACCGACCGGATCACCATCGGCGTCGTCCATGTGTTCAACAAGCGGTATGGGCAGGAGTTCATCCAAGAGGATGTCCAACTACTGGAGAGGCTGGCCAAGAACGCCGCCGCCGTGCTCGCCAGCGCCCAGATGTACCGCGAAGTCGTTGAAGAGAAGGAAGAACTGATCTCCACCATCGACAGCCTCTCGGCCGGACTGGTGATGGTGAACCGGCGCGGTCGGGTCACACTGGTGAACACGTCCGCTCAGCATATCTTCAGTGCTACCGAAGAGGCTGCGGAGGGCAAGAACTACACCGAGTTCATCACCATTGAACCGGTACGCGAACTGTTCACCAAGGCGCTGGAATCGCAGGAAGAGGGCGCTGCCGAAGTCTCTGTGATGGATGAGGAAGCGGGCATCGAGCGGATATTCCAGGTGCAAGTCGCTCTGGTGACCGACGATGACAACGAGGTAATCGGCGCGGTCGCCATCTTTAACGACATCACTGAAATCCGGAATATTGAGCGGATGAAGACGGCGTTTGTCAGTACTGTCTCGCATGAACTGCGCACGCCGCTGACGTCCATCAAGGGATTCGTCTCCACGCTGCTGGCCGATACGGACGGATACTATGACAACGACACCCGGCTGGAGTTCCTGGGCATTATCGATGCGGAGACAGACCGCCTGCGACGGCTCATCGAAGACCTGTTGAATGTGTCCCGCATTGAGGCAGGTCGGGCGCTGCAGTTGAACCCCAAACCCATTGACGTACCGGGGCTGGCCGAGAAGGTCTGTACCATTCAGCGATCCTACACCCATAAGCATACGCTGTCAACGCACTTTACCGAGGACTTTCCCACCATCGTGGCCGATGAGGATAAGGTTGATCAAATCCTCACCAACCTGGTCAACAACGCCATCAAGTATTCGCCGGACGGCGGCCAGGTCAAGGTGAGAGGCTGGTATGAACCGGAAGTCGAACAGGTGGTGGTGGGCGTCAGCGACCAGGGCATTGGGATCCCCAAAGATCAGGCAGCCAAGGTGTTCGAACGGTTTCATCGCGTCGACAACCGCGACACACGCGAAGTGGGCGGTACAGGTATCGGGCTGTTTCTGGTGAAGCACCTCGTTGAGGTGCACGGCGGTGAGATCTGGGTGGAGAGCGAGCCCGGACAAGGGTCGGAGTTCCTGTTCCGCCTGCCGCTGAAACCACCCGAAACCGCTGAAGACGCCGGATGATATGGCCTGCGTACGCTCAGGTATGGGGGCGCACGCCGATGCTGCCAGAAGCGGAGTGCAGGCTGCGCAAACCCCATGAAACGGGTTGAGATGACACTGTCTGTACAGATCACACGATGCGAGGGTTGCGACGACCTGGCCCTGCCCGCGTATGCGACACCCGGCAGCGCCGGCATGGATCTGTTCGCTGCCGTCTGCGATCCTCTGGTGCTAGAGCCTGGTCAGCGCGCGTTGGTGCCTTCGGGCATCCGGATCGCCCTTCCCGAAGGCTACGAGGCGCAAGTCCGCCCGCGCAGCGGACTGGCAGTACGTCACGGGATCGGCATGGTGAATGCTCCCGGAACCATCGACAGCGACTATCGGGGGGAGATCGCCGTTCCGCTGATTAACCTTGGGCAGACGCCGGTGACCATTCACCGCGGCGATCGGATCGCCCAGATGGTGGTCGCCCCGGTTACACGCGTGGTTTGGCAGGAGTCGGCCGATCTGGAGGACACCGATCGGGGATCCGGCGGGTTCGGCAGCACCGGGGGACTTTCCAGTGGCCACTGACTTCTGCAGTTTTTGCCTGGCCCCGCTATCCAGCGACGTACAGACCTGTCCCGATTGCGGCATGCCGGTCAATGCGGAGGCTGTCGATGCGGCGATGCGCGAGCGGGAGTCACGCACCATCAACCTGCAGATATCACGCGTCAACCTGCTGCGGATGCGTGGCGAGTTCGACGAAGCGATGCAGTTGTGTGATGAACTGCTGAAGTATCACCCTGACAATCCAGATGTCCATATCCTGAAGGGTGATGTCTGTTTCGAACGCGGCAAGCTGGATGATGCGTGGCACTGGTACCGGTTGGCCAGCGATATGCGCCCCGATGACGCGAGCATACACCGCAAATTGGAGACGATTGATCAGATTCGGCAAGACCGCGTGGAACACGCCGGTAAGGATGCCGAGATCCGGCGGATGCTCTCTGTGTCACAGCGCTGGCGGATCGCCGGTCTGGCAGGTGTAGTGTTGATCGCATTGCTTCTGGTCGGTATGGCGTTGGTTGTTCAGTCCGGCAGGCGGATCATTGGAAGTACGCGTCCCGGCGATGTACGTATTGAGGCCATCAAGCCAGGTGACAAAGTCGCTTTGCCGTCATCCACGCAACCCCAGGTGGTACAACCCGCGATGCTTCAGATCGAGATGGCCTGGTCAGATCTGGTGCGCCGTGCGTTGTTGGATGCGGGTATCCAATGTGAGGATGTGCGTTTGGTTGTTGACCCCTCCGGCGCACAGCTGCTGCTGAGTGTCGCGTTGCCAACGGCCACGGACTCGTCCACGCTGGAGCGCGTGCTGACGCAGGCGCCTGCGGTGCTGGCTTCCACGCAGAGCGACTACCACCGGATGCGCGTGCGGTTGCTGAAGGTGATCAACAACCAATGGCGCCTTGTATTCAGCGGCGATATCGAATTGTCAGATATTCGAGTGGATGCTTACCAGAATGTGTTCTCAGACCCGCCCGGCCCCTGACAGCCACAGCACGTGCTAGAACGCGGTGCTGCCAATCGCCACGCGCAACTGGATGACGGCCAATAACAGATCGTACCGCGCCTGTACCGCCGACGCCTCAGCCTGCGCCAGGGAGGCATTCGCGGTGACCACGTCAATCACAGTCCCCACGCCTTCTGCGCGCCCCGCGCTGGCCGCTTCATAGTTGGCTTGTGCGGCCTCAAGCGCTGAAGTTGCGGCGGTCAGGCGTTCTTCCGCATTGATATGCTCCAGCCATGCCTGTTCCACTTGGGTGAACGCCTCAAGGCGACTGTTGACCAACTGCAGTTCCGATGTGGCGATAGCGGTGCGGCTCTCTTGAATGAGCGCGGCGTTCAGGCCGCCATCAAAGAGCGGATACGATGCGACCAGACTCACGGATACGGTATCCCCGCGATCGGGCTTGAACCGGTATCCGGCGCCTGACCGCGCCTGGATGTTCAGTCCTGCATCCGAAACGGTCATCTGGTGCGCCAGTTGCCGGATGCGCAATGACTGCCGGGCGATGGCGATATCCGGACGGTGCTGTTCGGCCAGTTGCCGACACAGATCCAATGATGAGGGCACATCCGGAGATGCCGCCGGCGGGGTCAGCGTCAGTTCCGCATCCCATGGCACGCCGGTGACCAGCTTGAGGCGTGTTTCGGCCTGTTTCAAGCGGTTCTGTGTTTGCAGCAATGACACCCGGGCGTTGGCCGCATCGGCGCGCGCCTGCAGCAGGTCCTTACGCGGCAGCGCTCCGGCTTCCACTTGCGCCTCAGTCATCTGCTGCAGCGCGAGCGCGCGTTCCAGCGACGCTTGCTGGCTGCGTGCCAGTTCCTGCTGCCGCAGCATATCCAGAAAGGCCTGAACCGCCTCCACAGTGACGGAATGTTTTGATTGCTCCAGAGACAGTTCCGCCGATGTCAGCGCGTGCTTGGCTTGGGCAATGCGCAGTTCACGTCGCCCGTTGTCCCACAGCAGCCAGTCGGCGCCGACTTCGTATCGGGTCTCATCGGTCACACCGGTAGCGGTGCCGAACCCGGGCAGTTGGGTGCGCGCCCGGCTGTAAACATAGGTCGCCGACGGCGTCACCGTTGGGTACCAGGATGCCTGAGCCTGATGCCGGCGCGCTTTGGCGGCAACGGTATCCAACTGGGCTGTCAGGTGGGCGGGACGTGTGCCTAACGCACGCTTGACGGCTTCCTGCATGTCCATCTGGATGGGAGCGCCTACGCAGGGTATGCCCGCCATCAACCCGGTGACAATCGCTAGATAGTTACGCTTTGGGACACGCATGTCAGTTCTCCAGTTCGATAAAGTCTATACCGAATGCGACATCGGGACGGTCGACCGGGTCGAGGCGCAGTTGATCTACCAGTCCCTTCCAGGTTTTGCGGTTTGCCAGCACGATGTCGTAGACATGCCAGTGGCCATCAACCTGAACCGGGAACATGGCGCTGTTGGACTCGCCAAACGCCGTGTCGACAGTGGACCAAAACAGTTGTGCAGTGGCTTGACCCGCTGGTCCAGACAGCTTCATACGCAGTGTACATCGACGGTACGTGCTGGCTTCCACATAGCTGATCGGACCGTTCAGGCATGGATCGCCGGTGGCGGCAACCCCATACAGCGCCCCCTCGCGTTGTGTGAAGTCGGTGACGCGTCCTGCAGTCCACCCCTGGGTGTTCAGGTCGAAACCCCACCGGGTGATCGAAGGCAGTGTCCCATCCCAGCAGGGCGCTGGAGATCCGACTTGAGACGGCGTCAGATCGCGATGCCGTGCAGCGGCGCGCGGAGCAAAGACCCTTCGTACAGCGTCCAGATAACCGAACCGGTGTTCCACACTGGGTTCCAGCACGCTGCCTTCGCCCCATTCATTCCATGCCTCAACCATCACAATCTGATGCGCATTCACATGCTGCCGTGCGGCCTGCAGCGCGGTCTCGAACAGGGCGGGTGTGCTGCCGGTACGTATCAGATCGTTTTGCTTGAGCCAGGGACGGCGATCCCAGCCGGGCATGACCGTGGGCCAGAACCGCCCCTCGGTAACCGTACGCCAGTGCCGCCATAGCTTGATGCCTTCGTCAGTCAACTGGGCGTAAGTCGCTGTACCGGGCGCTCCGGGACCGGTTACGCCGCTGCCGGCATACGGGTAGTTGTACAGGCAAAACGCCTGGGCGCCCGCTGCGAAGCTGTCGAT
>CAZHSN010000063.1:0-19187 GCA_964535125.1 uncultured bacterium | reverse complement strand
GTTGACATCCACCAGACCGTAGTTGCTGTCCTCGGGGAACGAAGCGCTGATACCCAACTCAGGCTCGTCGACCCACATGAAGTACATCGATCCAACCATATACGGCATCCCGAACAGGCGCCGCTGATAAATGGAATAGGCCAACTCCTTATCGGACTGGGTCGAAACACGTTGACCTGCGCCGTGCCGGCTCGGCAGGCCAGCATCCAGCGCTGGGAAGCTCCACTCGGTAATCATCAGTGGCCGACCGGACAGGCGGTGGTATGTGTCCATCGCCTTCGGAAGATCGGTCACCACGCGGCGTTCCAGGTCCACTTTGCCGTAGTAGTTCACCGATACGACATCCAGATGCTTTCCGGCCACATCCCAAACATCCGGCGCTGTCCCAGCGAACCGGCAGCCCAGGATCAGGTGATGAGGATCGACACGTCGGATGGCGGCACAGGTCACTGCGAAATACCGGTCCGCGATCTGCTTTACGAAGGCAACCTGGTCTTCCCTGCCTGCCTCCGTCATCGGCCGTACAGGCTCGGTGACCCGGACCAGATCATCCCAGGAGCCGAATCGAACCCCCCAGGCGCGGTTGAACCCCTCAATGCCCGGATACCGCTTCCTGAGCAATTGCAGCAGCGCCTGTTTTGCCGGATGATCAGCCGGTTTTCGGAATGTCTCATCGACCAACCCCTCCGGTGCGCCGGACTTACCGAACCATTCCAGTTCGTTGTCCAGAAAGTAACCCAGCAGCCAGGGGTCGTCGCGATGACGGACGCATTGCCGCTCAGCCTGAAGCGCGCACCAGCGCTCCCATTGGGGATGAAACACATCCGGGAAACCGGTCCAAGTGGTGCGCGGGGCGATGTCGCTGATGCTGGTGAAATCAGCACCCATGGACAGAAACAGCGTGTGCGGTAAACCTCGATAGCGCACCGATGGGCTGTTATTCGCACCCAGCGTGTTAAAGCCCCACTGTTTCAGGCGCTCTGCGGTCTGTTTGGCCCAGCGTTCCTCTGTGCCGTACAACGCAAACACATTACGGCTATAGGGGGCATAGCCCAGCTGCTCGCACCAGTGAACCTGGCAGTTCACATGGTCGGTTCCTACTGCGTAGAACCGGTACCCGTTCGGGTCGATGTACCACCAGCGGTCCCCCTGTTTCTCCACCCGAAAGAAGCCGGTACTTCGGCAGCGCTGTGCGGATTGCGGCGCCAGTGTATACGGCTTGACGGGGTCGCCTGCCGGCTCGGGCATCGGGTCTTCAACAGCTGCTTCGAACTGCGTGAACGCGCCCTTCATCGAACCGAACGTCAGCGTTGGCCGTCCGCCGCGCGCCGCCCGTGCGGTAAACCGGTAACCTATATGGGTCACTTGTACGCCGCTCGCATCGGTTACCGTCCCTTCGATCCCGGCCTCGTCGCACGTCAGCCGCAGCCGGTAGGGGTGGCCATATGACCAGTTCAAGTCGTTACCGACCGATACCGTCTGCTCCAGACGGGTTCCCTCACTGTTCTGCGCCAGCCACTGCCCGCTCAACATCTCGGTGAGTTCCACGAAGTGACGGCGTTGCAGTCCCTCAGGCGACTCCGCCAGCGCCAGGTGCCAGAAGTTGGCGTCATCTATCCGTATCGACACGCCGATCGTCTTCCAGTCGCCGGGGCCGGCCTCCAGAGGCGTGACGGTGGCGGACACCACGACGCGCCGCCCAGGAGGCAGGGCGCGGGGCCAGGTGCGGCCAGAGGAGCGGCCGTCCGCCAGATATTGCCCCTCTGACACGGACCATCCCAAGGAGTCATGCGCCCAGTGTGCGGATGCATCGTCACCCGCGGCATACTGGGTAAAGGTATCGTTCCATACATGTTTGTGCGTGTCTTGCATGGCAGTCCTCATTGCATACCGAGGCGGTATATTGCTGTGGATCCGAACGGAACATCGGCTGTCAGGGTGATGCCGCCCATCGCGTTGTACCTGAACCGTACGGGTGTGTCGTTTTCCATGTCCGTGATGCGCGAGACGCGGAACGGCAGGTCATTTAAGGCGACCGACGCGCGGCCGTCAACGGCTTCGTGGTTGATGAGGAACAGGTACCCCCGTTCTGTACTGGCGCGAAGCGTGGCCTCTACATCCGGATTGCTGGACCAGACCTGTGGACGCAGCCCGGCGTGACCGGTGATGGCCCGCAACAGTGTGAGCAGCTGAGTGCGGGAACGGGCATCGTCATTCAGCCAGGACTCCAGGTAGCTGTCCTGCAGGCAAAACCCCAGCAGATAGACGCGTCCCTTCCCTTCCGTGCGGCTGATCAGTGCCGGCTGGCCAGTCACCGTGCGCAGCAGCACATCGGTGCTGTGAACCGTGCAGGGCCGCGGACTGGCGGCGGTAAAGTCAAACCGGCGCCCCAGCGCCGTCCCGCGGACCAATGTGGTGATTGCCGTCTCCACCTGGTCAGGACGGGCCATGTCGCGGAACACCGGCTTGTCCGCATACGGGACCATCTGCCCTTCGCGTTCCACACGCGCCGTCAGCGCGTCTTTAACGCCACACAGCTGTTCCATCACCGGTGTGCGCTGTTTGACGGCGTCCATGCGCGGCACGCAGTCAGTGATCAGCACGCCGCCTTTACGCACCCAGGAGGCGATATGGCGCATCACGGACTCGGGCAATAGCGAGACGTCCAGAAGCACCAGCGCTTTATACCCCAGCAGCGTGTCATCGGTGATCTGGTCTTCATGGATCAGGTCCAGTTCACCGTAGGCCCGTCGGAACAGTTCGAACGCCTGGCCGACGTTCCAGTACTCCTGTTGAAGCTGCACATACTGCGTGCGTGGGAACAGGAAACACGCGGTGGCCGGCAGCTTTGGTGTTTGGGGCAGGTCGACGGCTGCCTTTTGGATCAACCGCAACCCGGCGCCAAGGCTCTCCCAGTGGCGGGCGTCCTGCGGGATCAGGTAGCCGGATATCAACAGATCGGCGCCGTGCGCCACGGCAGTGGTTGCACACTCCCGGGCGCCCCAGTATTCCTTTCGGTTTTCCTCTGTGAGGAACTGCTTGAACCAGGCCTCGTTCCACGTGCCGAACCAGAAGCCCATCTCCTTGTTATAGTGGCGCGTCAGGTTGCGCATGTGTGCGAGACCGTAGATCAGCTGACTGGTACGTGGCTTTCGCACATAACCCGCTCTGCCGTATCGGTAGTCCAGAAAGTGGTACGGGTAGATGTCAAACACATAGATGTCGGATGCGTCGCCGCCCCAGTGGAACACATCATCGACCCCGATCTGCTGGTCAGAGCGGACCCCTCCGCCGAACGTGCTGTGACTGTCATGCGTCAGGATCGTCTTGACACCCGGAAGCAGTTCCTTAACGATGGGATACACCTGCCGCCAGGCGTCCGGGAAGTGGGCGGAACGGAAGTTGATGACATCCAGCCAAACTTTGGGATCCAACCGGGCCGATTCCAAGTCGTCCGGCAGATCATACCCATACCGCGTGCGGAACTCGGCGCGCACCTCCGGGGCGTAGCTGAACACTTCGGGAACCGCATGAAACGGCTCGTCCATGTACGTAAACATACTATGTACAGCAGAGGCTTCCTGTACCGGCTTCAGACGCTGTTCGGCAGACGCGCGGATCTTGCGTGCATATTCCGGTGAATAAGCGGTGGGATCCGGTGCGGTGTTTCGATCCAGCATCTCCAACCCATGCATCGACCACGTGATCACCATTCCCCGCGATAGGGCGTGGTCCAACACCTCTTGCATGACCTCAGCGCTGACCGGAATGCCGGTGGGATGATAGAGTGCGTTAAAGCCATGTTCGATCATCGCGTCGACGGTGTCGATCAACTGCTGCTTGGTCGGTGTTTTGACTCCCTGCGGCCAACCTTTGCCCGCAGGAACCGGTGAGATCTGTCCGGTGACCAGAAAGGGACCGCGTTGCGCCGGCTGAGCGCCGATGCCGGCTCCCAGAGCCAGTAACGCGATGCAGAAGAAAACCATCCAGGGTCCCATAACCGCCTCCTGAGTGTGCGTCATGCCGGCGCAACTACGACCTCATTCGTCACTTAACCCGACATACCCTTCCAACTGCCGTGAGACCGGCTGAAGCGGTGTGTTTTGGTACTATAAAGGATGCGGAGGTTGCGCATGGAAAGTACTCGCGGAGCTCGGCTCTCCCGCATTCAGAAACGGCGATCCCCCATCTTTATGGTCATCCTCATCATACTCTGCCTGGCGGCGCTGGCCACCGGCGGGTATGTGGGCGTTCTGTATGCCAAGTCCAATATGGTCCGGCGTACAGTCGACGCCGTGATCAGCTACGGCGGTCTGTCACATGAGAAGGTGTTCGCGGGCCGGCAGGCCGTGAACGTGCTCATATTGGGGACCGACGAAAACCGCGATGAGAAGAAACGCATCTCCACCAAGATCACCCGCAGCGACACCATCATGCTGGCGCGGTTCGACTTCGCACACAATCAAGTCAACATCCTCTCAATCCCGCGGGACACGTTCGTTCAGATACCGGGACATGGCCGCCGCAAGATCAACTCCGCGCACGCGTTGGGCGGGGCAGCCCTCACCATTGAGACACTGCAGCATTGGCTGGGAGTTCCAGTGGAACACACCGTGGGCATCAACTACCGTGTTTTCCGACAGGTGGTGGACGCCATCGGCGGGGTTACCATTGATGTCAAACGTAAGCTTGACTACGATGATAACTGGGGCGATCTGCATGTACACCTCAAGCCGGGCGTGCAGACGCTGAACGGTGAGCAGGCGCTGGGCTTTGTACGCATCCGCCACTGTGACAGCGATTTTGGGCGTATAGAACGCCAGCAGCAGTTCATGCAGGCGCTGCGTGAGCAGTTGGCCAAGCCTGGCACATGGATGCAGGTGCCCAAGGTGTTGGATGCCGTGGCCGACAACCTGAGCGGCTCGATGAACTACGCGCAGCTGTTGTCCCTGGCGATGTACGCCAAGGCGCTGCCCGATGATGCGATCCGGATGGAGATGGTGCCCGTCAGCCGTACCTCAGTGAGTTACGTCTATCCAGACCAGGAGGCGTTGCGAGCCCTGGTTCAGGAACTGTTTATCGATCCACCCCGGCGCGTGTCTACACCCGCTGCCGCTGAGTAGCCGCCGCGTTTCGGCCCGCACCTGGCATGCCCGATCAGGCAGTAAACGGTTGCACGGTGCGGTGTCCCGCTGGTCTGTACCGCACTACAGCGCGGCAAGCTCCGGCATGAGACGCAGTAACCGGTTCCAGTCAGGTACCGCCTCGGCTGGTTGCACGACCACTAATACCGGTTCCGGACCGGATAACCCCAGCGTCGCCCGACGCAGTGTGGCCGTCCACCAGTACCGGACAGGGGATGCCCACTGCGACCGCCCATCGGTGAACCAGCTGAGCGCCTGAGTGGTCTGTTGTCCCCGTCTCATCGTATATAGCGCTCCCTCGCCGTTCTGCAGCGGATACGCGCTCTTTTCCTCAATGGTCCAACCGCCGCCGCGGAAGCAATACGCAGGATCATGTACGCCGTGACGGTTGCGGGCGCCATCCACCAACAGCACCATCAGGTCATCAGTGCCGATTCGATACAGACGCTTAACTGCCGTAGCCTCACCGTAGATCGCACGCTCTGAGGTACTCATGGCGACTGATGCGGATTGGTAGGCCGCGCCGCTTGCCGGCAGTGACTGTAACAGGGCTTCGTTCTCGGGCAGTGGTATCCATCGCCAGGCCACAGTCAATGCCAAAGAAACAATCAGTGTAACAGCCAGGGCACGTCTGTTCATCGCGATCTCCTGCCGATATACACACACCATGCCGAAGTCAGCGCTGCCGTGGTCACGCGCAGCATGGCCGCCACTGGCGCCGGCAGATGGCTGAGCAGCCAGCCGGATGCCGGCATCCACGATATCGCCGACAGCAGCCAGACCGCACTGGACAGGCGCCGTTGGCGGGATGCAGGCGCTGCGCCAAACACCAACAGCGCCAAGCCGATGTGCGCCAGCAGGCGCAGGTCGGCTATCGCCGATAACGCCGCCAGCACCACCGCCATCACTTGCCATCGTTGGCCGCTGATGAACACGCCGCGTCCCTTGTCCCGCAACACGGGAGTCAGCCAGATCAACAACGCAAGCCATGACCAGTGCTCATACGGGGCATACAGCCAAGCGCCGGGCAGGTCACGGCAGCTCCACAGGCAGTATGCCCAGGCGCACCAGATGGGCCACAGCTGTCTCATGGCCGGGCTCGTCCCATGCGCCCGATCCAGCGGATGACCGGCCAACTGAGCAGAAACATGACGAATACCACGCTCAACCCGCCCCATTCATGCAGCCAGGATTCGGCCGCGGCAACTCCCCAGATCAGGCCGACTGCCGCCAAGGCGATCACACGTGCGGTGTTCGCCAACCAGGACAGCGCCAACAATAATGGGAGATTCACCCAATAATACCGCGATTCGCCAGCCAGCACTGCGGCCAGCGCCATACCCAGCGCCAGCATGACCTGCAGTGTGTGCAGACCTGCACACGATGCGTCTACTTGCAGCAGCACCCCTTCGATCTGCACCTCGGTTCCGTTATGCAGCACATCCAGGTCCACCGCGCTGAAGACCTTGGATGCAGCCCATGCGCCGCTGTACCGGTAGAGCCAACCCAGCGCCTGCCAGTCCAGTGTTATAAACGGAAACGCCATCAGCATCACCGGAGTGAGGCGTATGGCTCTACCGCGTGATCTATCCTGCAGCCAAGTGTCAGCCCAGGTGATCCAGCCTGCCGCAGTGGCTGCCGCCAGCAGTGTGGCGCTGTGCAGCAGAACCCCCGCAGGCGCCAGCAGTACCCACCACCATGGCATGGCGCGCTTGGGCGTGTCGCGAGGCGTCCAGGGCATACCCAGCCAGAAGGTCAACGGCAGGCACAACAAGATCGGCAACACCTCCCGGCGCTGTGCCCACCAACTGAGATCGTGTGTCCATTGCACAATCCCCAGTGCGGTCAACACGGCCAGCGGTAACCAGGATCGGTTCATTGAGCGCCCGCCTCAAGTAGCCGCTCGACGATTTCCCGAGTGGCTAAGGATTCCGGCGCCAACAGCAGCAGTTTCCGGGCGCTGGCGAGTGCGTCGTTCTTCCGGCCGGCGCGCAACGCCTGGTTCAACCGAAACGCCTCCGCCTCCAGCGAGTCGTCTCCTAGTGTGGCAAACAGGCGGGCCGCTTCAGGTGTGTTGCCGCTGGCCAGCGCGATGCGCGCAGCCAATGCGCGGCCTTCGGCTCGCTGCGCCAGATCGGTCCGCTGGTGTAACACCTGTTTGGCTGCATCAAGACGATTGGCTTCCAGATGCAGTTGCACCAATAGCCAGGCCGCCCTCAGGCCAACGGGTGAAGACGTCTTCTGCAGCCGTTCGAGCTGTGTTGTGGCTTGCTCGGTCGATCCACTGGCGATCTGCATCTCTGCGCGCAACAGCTGAATGGACGGCCGGTCGGGCATCTGATCCGCGAGACGCAACGCTGCGCTCAGTCCCTCAATCTGACGGGTCGCCTGCACCAGCGCCCATGGAAACCACTCGGGTGCGGATGCCGGCACCTTTCGTCCGCCCTGCAATGCCAGCCCAGTGCGGTACCAACCCGCGGCCAGAAACACAGCCGCGGGACCATCCGGACCAGATGCCAGATCACGTTCCGCCGATGACAACCGAGCGATCCCTTGCGGACTGCCTGCTGCGCTGATCACGTCCAGCAGATATCGATGCGGGGTTGGGGTGGAGTCGCCTTTCAGCGTGCCCATCACCCGTACTGGATCGGCACGCTCCTGCCAACTCAGCACAGCCGTTAACGCACGCGCCAACTCCCGGTTCCATAGCTGTTCTCTGTGTGTCGACGCGGTGAGCAACGCCAACGCTTCGGTGCGCTCTCCCCGTTGCAGCGCCTGGATCAGCCGCAACCATAACACTTCCTGTTGATTGCGCGCCAGGGACGATGAAGCCGGCAAGGGATGAAATGACTCATTGTCCCAGAAACGGTCGGCTGGAAGTGTGGCCAGCCAGCGCGCCATCGGTGCCAGTGTTCCCTCCGGTATTTGTTTCACCGGAAGGGTCTGCGGGATCGGTCCCACCACACGCGACCAGAACAGGGCACGCACCCACAGCCAATCGGCCGACGCCTCGGTCAGCCCGTCCTGCCAGGTCTGCACCGCCAAGTCCATGGCGCCGCGACGTCGGTAGAACTCAGCGAGTTGGTCACGCAGCGCGGGATTGCTGGGTTCAGCCAGCAGAGCGGTCACATATTCCACACGTGCATGCGGCAACCTGCCGGTGGCTTCCAGCACCTGGGCGCGGAAAGAGCGCACGTCGGGGTTGCGCATATCAGCGCGCAACGCGCGCTGAAGCGCCAGCCAACCCTTATAGGGATCGTCTGCAGCGACCAGGATGGCGATCCGAAGCCATCGCGACGCATCAGCCGGTCCTTCGAACACACGGGAGGTGAGCAGCCGCAGCGCGGCATCACGCTGTCCTTGGGCGATCAGTTGGTCGGCGCGCAGGACAAACCAATCGGCGGGGCGTTTCGTGCGGGATTCCCACAGGGCGATCAAAGCCGTCGCGTCGGCTTCGCGTTGAGGCATGCGCAACAGCATTCGTGCGGTGAGCAGTGATGCCTCTTCATTGGCCTCAACGGCGGTCTTGTGTCGGCGGTACAGCGCACTGAGCAGTGCGATGTCCCGTGTCTGCGCCGCCGCGTCGATCTCCAGTTGTAACCAACGCGCAGGTGCGGTCTGTGCGCCCACGGAACTGCGGCGCTGCTGTCGGATGATGGAAAGGACTGTGGTGTACTGATGAGCGCGCGACGCCTCGGCAGCCCGGGTCCATGCATTGTCGTCAAGAACCTTAGGCACGATTGTTCTGGCAGACCAGCTGATGCCGGCGACCGCAACGCAGACAGCGGCTGTGATGATGCATGACCGGCGAGTAGGCGGCATAGCGACCCTCCGATTCCCGCTACCAGTGTACCGAACGCATGGACATCATGATGGCGATACCGGCATGGCATCGCGCAGATTGTGCCTGCCTTGGGCGAACCTGCCAAGCAAACAGGCCAGTCAGTTACGGTGTGCTGATCGGTATGTACAGGCGGAATGTGGCTCCGCTGCCAGGACAGCTCTCCACAGTGATCGTACCGTGATGCATACGGGCAATACCGATGGCCGCAGGAAGGCCCAACCCCCGGCCGGTGAATTTGGTGGTGTAAAACGGTTCGAAGATGCGCTCCTGCAGCTCAGGGTCGATACCTTCTCCACTGTCCATCACCTCCACCGCACAGTAGACTCCTTCGGGCAACTGGTCGGGAGCCGGATCCTTGTCGTTCGTGATGAATGTACGGACATAGACGTTCGGGTTGTCCAGGGAGGTCGCTTCACAGGCGTTCGTCAGCAGATTCAACACCACGCGCGTCAACTGGCCTAAGTCGCCGGTGACTGCGGGCAACGCTGACTCCAGATCTTCCCGAATGATCACACGGTCAGACACATCGTTGTTCCTCAATCGATCCAGCGCTTGGCTGACAGCCGCGTTCAAATTGATCTGCGTCATCTGTACATGGCTGTGGCCGGTGTAGTCCAGCAGGTCATTGCACAGCCGCGCCGCACGTCGCGCTGCCGTTGTGATCTCGCCGATCATGTGCAGCAACTCCGGTTGGTTGGGGTACTTCAACGACGCCAGTTCGGAGTATCCCAGAATGGGCATTAACAGGTTGTTGAAGTCGTGCGCCACCCCGCCGGCCATCAGCCCCAAGCTCTCCAGCCGAAGAATCTTGTCATTTTCCACCTGTCCGGTGACATCGTGCATGATGCCCAGAAGATGGGTAGGCGCCCCCGCCGCGTTACGGATGATGCTGACGCTGAGGTTGGTCCAGATCTGTTCGCCGTCTTTACGGATGAACCGCAGCCGCATGAGTTCATCAGAGTCAGGATTGGCCGCATGACGGATGAACGCGTCATCGGGTATCTGGTTGTCGTTGTGCAGCAGATGCCGCAGTTTACTCAGCCGCAGTTCCTGCTCCGAAAACCCCAGCATCCTGCACAGCGCCGCATTCGCCGATGTGATCATGGTTGTCTGCGGATCCGCGACAAAGATACCCGTATCGCTCTGTTCGAATATGGCTCGAAACAGCTCGGACTCCTGTCGTAAAGCATCTTCCGCACGACGGCTTCGGCGTATCTGGACGATCAATGTGGCGATCACCACTAACAGCACCAGGCAGACGGTCAACGCAACGGCGATCACTCGACCGTGCTGTTGCACCAGGCTGGAAGATACATGCAATACCTGGGCATTCGGGGGAAGCTGTGCGAGATGCAGTTGGTGACGCGTGAGCGCTCGATGATCATACACATGGCGTAATGTCAGCCGGGTTACTGGTCGCACGGACTGCACGGCATCGCCGCGTAGTAAACGCACCGCCATCTCGCCCGCCTGCCTGCCCATGTCGTACGCATGGATCACAGCTCCACCCACCACGCCGGTGCCCACCAGGTCACCGTATGCGGTGAATACCGGCGCCGGTGAGGCCGCGCTGATGTCATGTCCAGCCTGGCGCCAGCCCACATATCGCCCCTTGGCATCCGATGCATAGTAGGTCAGGAACACCACATCGTCTGCCGGTACCGTCCGGAGCATCTCCAGCATCTTCGTGTAGTCTGTGCCGGGGATGTAGACTGCCTCGATGCCGGGCCATTGCGCCATGATACGCTTGATCTCCTCGCGCGTTTCCTGACCGCTTTCGGTTGGCTCGGTAATGATATGAATGCGATGGGTGTCGGGACGCAACCGCAACGCGGAAGCGATGGCGTCACCATACGAAAACTGCTCAGCCACTCCGGTCGACCAGGAAGGCAGCGATGCCGCGATACGGTCATATCCGTTGATGCCGGCATACACCAGTGACGCTTTAGGAAACAGCTTTGCGCGGTGTTGTAACACGAAATCCAATGCGGCGTTATCGTTAGCGATGACCACATCGACGGGGCGGTGACGGCACACAAACTCCAAGCGGTCATACAGGATGCGCATGGCCTCCGGGCTGGGGGTGCGCTTCCAATCCATGTACTCAATCCGGGGTTCCAGCCTGGGGAAGGCTTGGTCCAGCGTGTCCACCGCGCCGCGTGTAAGCCTGTCACACCAGTCCATCCCGGCATGGTAGCTGTTGAGGATCAGCAACGATGGCTGCGCAGCGCCGAAACCCGCCAGACCTTGCGTCAGCAGCAACATGCATACGAGTGCAGCGACACGATAGGCACTCGCGCCACTGTGTACACGCGACCATGGGACGACTTGTAGGTTCACATCAAGCAGGCGCCTTTAGGAGTACCTGTGTACCGCCCGTCTGTAGTCGGCTATCGCGTACAGGCCCGACTATACCTTACGGAAGATGCCGGCCGGTTGACAAGCGCCATCCGGTTGGGCGACGGCCGTGTCGCCGCTGTAGACTGGTCATGTACCCGTATTCGGCGCCGCAAGGAGGGCGAACGTATCGTGAGCGCAGTGGTCAACATCATCAATTTCATCCGCGGCGTGGAGCCGCGAGATCCGCAGTGCGATCTGGTTGGCACTGTGCGGCAGCAAATCGACTTGGCGCGTCAACATGGGTTTCCTGTTACATGGCTGCTTCAGTATGATGCACTGATCGATCCCCGGTTCCAGGCGATGATGCGTGACTTGCCTGCCGGTCATGAGATTGGAATCTGGTTCGAAACGCCGCAACCGCTGGTGGAGCGTGCAGGTCTACGGTGGCGGGGCCGTCCGGGTTACGCATGGGACTGGCACGCGCACGTGGGCTTCTCTGTCGGCTACTCCCCCGCTGAACGCGAGGCGATGGCGGATGTCTGCATGTCCGCCTTCCGTGAGCTGTTTGGCGCGTATCCCCGATCGGTGGGCAGCTGGTTTATGGATGCCCATCTGCTGGCCTATCTGTGCGACCGTTACGGCATTGAAGCTTCGTGTAACTGCCGTGATCAGATCGGTACGGACGGATATACATTATGGGGCGGATACTGGGCCCAGGCATATTACCCGTCGCGGCGTAACGCCTATGTGCCGGCGCAGTCGCCCGATCAACAGATCGGGGTGCCGGTGTTTCGCATGCTCGGCAGCGACCCCATCTATCAGTATTCAGCGGGTCTGGGTGAAAACGGACAGGGTGTGGTTACGCTGGAACCTGTATACGCCGGAGATGGGGGAGGCGGCGATCCGAAGTGGGTCAGCTGGTACTTCGACTCGTTGACACGTCATCCTTCGCTCCATTTCACCTACGCACAGGTGGGACAAGAGAACTCATTCGGTTGGCCCGCGATGCATAAGGGCCTGATGGATCAGTTCAACCGCATACACGCGCTTCGAGACGCCGGCGCTATCCGGCTAGAGACCCTGGGTGATACCGGCAGGTGGTTCCGTAAACGGTTTTCTGTTACACCGGCCACCACCGCGATGGCGTTGGCAGATTGGCGAGGAGAAGGACGCCGCTCGGTGTGGTACAACAGCAGGTATTATCGCGCCAATCTGTTTTGGGATGGCGAAGCGCTGATGATCCGCGATCTTCACCTGTTCGACCAAGCCTATGCCGAGCGTTACCTGAAGCAGGTCTGTGCTTCGCCCGATGCCGCATATGACACGCTGCCCGTCTGCGACGGATTTGTGTGGAGCGACAGAGAGTGTGCCGCCGGTATTCGCCTGTATCGGTCAGACGGACGCCGCTTGGGTGCCGCAGAACCGATCGTGAACACCGATCTACCCGACCGGCTGGACATCCGCTGGAACGAGCCCGACAGCGGAACGGTTCACGTGAGTTGTACAGAAGAAACGCTGAGCATACGGTGCGACGGTTTGGCCGACTGGCATGCCGAGATGGGCTGGGCTCGCAGCGTTAAACCGCCGATCACCGGAGTGCGCCGTGACCGGCTGACCTATCGCTACGAACAGCATCCTTATTCATGGCTGGTGACAACAGGACGGGCTGAACGGAAGGGCGCACAGACGGTGGTGTTCCGTCCGGAACAGGATACATTGAGCTGGTCGTTCCGAACGACCGGTCGATCCAGTATGACCCGCGGAGGATTACGATGAACGCTCAGATCATCATCGGTTTGTGCATGTGTGCGGCAACCCTGTCGGCGGCCGCCTGGGCGGAGCCCGCCGCGGGGTTGAGTCTGCGGTCTTTCGGCCCGGAGACCGGCGTGGTGCGCGCGGGTCGTCCCGTCACGCTGACATTGACCGTCCGCAACGACAATCTGCGTCCCGTGAATGCATCTGTATCTCTGCAGTGTGCGGACGGTGTTCGCGTTGTACAGGGCGCCGAAAACCGCCGCACGCGGTTCAGCCGTCTCGTGACGCACCTGCAGTGGACCATACAGGCTGACGCGGAGGGGACGCATCGGCTCAGCGTGCGTGTCGAGCCTGTACAGGGGGTTGCTCTGGAGCGTGAGTTGTCGTTGTTATTCCTGCCTGCCCGTGCGGTGACGCCGATGGCCTATATCCCTGAGCCGGCACCGGTGCGCGGCGACTTGCTGGTGGGCGCGCATAACTGCCCGTTGTGGGAGTCGGACCGCCCGGAGATGTGGAGCCAACTGCTCAAGCATCCGGAGCGCACCCCGGCGCTGGGTTTCTATGGCCAGGAAAGCCCCGAAGTCGCCGACTGGGAGACCAAGTGGGCGGTGGAACACGGTATCGACTTCTTCATCTACTGCTGGTACCGATCCAGCCAGGGCGGTCCGGTTACGATGAACTTCGGCAGCGCGCTGCATCAGTCGTTGTTCCGTTCGCGTTTCGAACGCCATATGAAGTTCACCATCATGTGGGAAAACCAGAGCCCCGGGACATCCGGAGTGTCGGATGAAGCCGACCTGATGAACAACCTGATGCCGTTCTGGATCGAGCAGTACTTCAAGCGTCCCAGCTATCTGAAGGTGGATAACAAGCCGGTGCTGTTCATCTACCGGCCGGAGTTTCTCATCCGTGACCTGGGAAGCGAAGAGGCGGTCCGCCAGGCGTTTGGCAAGATGCGGCAAGCCTGTGTGGACGCCGGCTTCGACGGGTTATACCTGCTGGGTGAGTACCGGGACCTGGATATCAAACACTTCGAGTTGATGAAACGGCTGGGGCTGGATTACACGTTTGCGTATGTCTGGCCCATACTGGACAGCCCGCCACCGGACGTAGCCGCGGCCACACAAATGCGCTACATTACCGAGACGCAGCGCATCAGCCCCATACCGCAGGTGGTGACCGTTTCGCAGGCATGGAGCGGGTGGCACGACGAGGGCAGCATCTGGAAACTGCCGCCCGATACGTTCGCCAGTCTGCTGCGGGATGCCAAGCAGTTCGTGCAGTCACTGCCCAAAGACCAGTTGAGCGGGCGGATGCTGCTGTTGGACAACTGGAACGAATGGGGTGAAGGACACTACATCGCGCCGTACCGGGAGTACGGTTTCGGGTATCTGGACGCGGTGCGCTCGGTGATGACTGGCCGTACTGATCCTCACGACGATCTGGTGCCTGAAGATATCGGCATGGGCCCGTATGACACCGCTTACCGGGATTGGAGCCGCCAGCAGGATTGGCTGCAGGAACAGATGATGGCCGTCAGGCGATCCCCCGGCGCAGATGTGCCCGGACTGGTTGCCTGGTGGCGGTTCGATGAACCGGCGGGATCACAGGTGGTATATGACTGGTCCGGCAACCGGTTGGGTGGTTTCCTTCAAAAGGCCACCCGCGCCAAGGGGCGGTCGGGACAGGCCCTGGAGTGTTCCGGCGGATGCCTGGTCGTGCCTTCTTCGCCGAAATTGGCGCCAGCAACCGGGATGAGCCTGGAGTGCTGGGTTTACACCGACACGCCCCATCAGACCGACAAGTGGATATTGAACCGCATACAGTCTGGTAGCCTGGACACGGGTTACCGGTTGGGGTTAACAGACGGACGAGTGGTCTTCGCCATGCCTCAGACGCAGTGGAGCCACCATCTGCACACCGACGCGGTGCTGCCGGTGAGACGCTGGACGCATCTGGCGGTGACATTCGACAACAAGACAATCCGTCTCTATGTCGACGGTCGGCAGGTTGGCGCCCTCGATCGCCCGGGGCCGGTGAAACCCAGTGACCTGCCTCTGTATGTCGGGTCCTTCGCGCCCGGTCACAACGCGCATTTCACCGGTCTGATCGATGACGTGAAGCTGTATGACCGGCCGCTGAGCGCTCGGGAGGTGCAGCAGGCCGCGGCCCGTTGATCGCGGTCATCGCGGCAGTCCGGTTACACACGCTGGGCTGCCGCGGTGTTCAATCGCCCTGCGCCCCGAACGATCCATCGATGATCAGGTAGTCGAACAGCGTGACCTCGTTGTCTCCATCCAGATCAGCCATTGCCTGATTGCGTCTGCCGAACAGACCGTCCAGCACCAGGTAGTCGAACAGGGTGATGGCGTTGTCCCCGTCGGTGTCGCCGTTCACCAGTGACACCGACAGCGTGCTGCGTGTCATGGAACTGACCTCCAACCGCGCCCACAGAAAGTGCGGAGATCCAAACCGGACCGTGCAGGGTGCTGATGCCGTGGTCTGGTAAGAGAACGCCCCGTCGGGCGCCAGACGGCACACGCCGTACTCGTAGACACCGTTTTCGTCCGGACGTTGTATCTGTGCAAAGAGCCAGCGCCCAGCGGGATCAACCATGCCGTTCAACGTCGCCCTGCCCTGGATAGGATCACGGGCCTGACGGATGACTGCCGTACGATCTCCGGAAGCGACAACGCGAACGATCCCGCCGTTGGGCGCCGGGATATCCAGGTTCCCATACGTGTTCTGTCCCCATGCCGATATCGAGCCATCGGCGCGTAAAGCGACCAGATGGTCGGTGCCGAATGATAAGGCAACATACGGATTGCCATCCGGAGGGATCACGGCGTTTTGGATGCCCCATACCACGAGGGTTCCATCATGCTTCAATCCTGCCGATGCGTTCACACCGGCGGCGATGGCGCGGAATCCGCTGTTTGGTGCAGGTACATTGCATTGGCCGTACACGTTCCTGCCCCAGCAGACCACGGTTCCGTCGGCGCGCAGACCAACGGTGTGCCTTCCACCGGCCGCGCAGGCAATGAATCCGGTGTTAGGCTGCGGGGCGACGCATTGCCCGTCCTCGTTGGCGCCCCAACAGACCACCGAGCCATCGGTCTTCAGCCCTGCCGCGTGCCCATCGCCCGCGTCCACTGCGGCAAATCCGCTGTTTGGCGCTGGTATTGTTTTCTGACCGTGAGTTGCGTTGCCGAAGGCGACGATGTTACCGGTATCCTTCAAAGCCAGCGTATATTGGCTGGCGGAGCTGATCGCGACGAAATGGTCATTGGGCTCGGGCACCTGGCATTGCCCCAGACTGTTGTCTCCCCAGCACAGCAGCGATCCATCGGCGCGCAACGCGATGGTGAACCAGTCGTCGATGGAGACATCCAGGCAGTCGTCAAGTGGATGGGGTGCGTTGCATGAGCCGGGTCCGTTATAACCCCAGCAGACCACAGAGCTGTCTGCATAGAGCGCAGCGGCGTGGAAACCGCCGGCATCAGTCGCAATACAGCCGGTATTCGGTGTAGGCGGTTCCAGTAATCCGAACGCATCGCGTCCCCAGCAGACCACTGATCCGTTTTGTTTTAATCCCACAGTGTATTGATGGC
This sequence comes from uncultured bacterium, assembly GCA_964535125.1. Classification (GTDB taxonomy): domain Bacteria; phylum Armatimonadota; class HRBIN16; order HRBIN16; family HRBIN16; genus CAZHSN01. Next base: position 2,493 of record CAZHSN010000063.1, on the reverse strand, counting down.
CACCAGATACGGCGATGTACTGGTCGTTGGGCGCGGGAACGGTGCACTGTCCGTGGTCGTTCCACCCCCAACAGATCACAGAGCGGTTATTCCTAATCGCCATGGAGTGGTAATAGCCTGCCCCAACCGCCACATATCCGGTGTTGGGTAGAGGCACGACACACTGCTTGTTGCCGTTGTCGCCCCAACAGGAGACAGAGCCATCGTGCATGAGAGCCACGGTGTGGTACCAGCCGGCAGCCACGGCGGTGTATGGCCCCTGAGGCGACGGTGGCGCACACTGTCCGACGGTGTTGTCACCCCAGCAATGAACCGCACCGTGTGTGTCCAGCGCGACGGTATGGAATGCCCCCGCTGTTGCCGCTACGAACCCGCTGTTTGGGATCGGCGGGGTACACTGCCCTTCGGAGTTGTCGCCCCAGCAGACGACCGATCCATCGCGCTTTAGTGCCACGGAGTGATACTGACCGGCCGCCACAGCGATCACATCGTGCAGCCCCATCGGAGGTGTGCACTGTCCATGCTCGTTGTTGCCCCAACAAACGACTGTACCGTCGGCACGCAGTCCGATGGTGTGCAGGTATCCGGCCGATACCTGCACCTGACCGGTCATCATGACCACCGGTTGCTGACGGCAGATACCCCATGTTTCCATCTGTCCTCCGGCCAGACTGGCGGAGGCAACACCCCATATGAGAACCAACCCGACGCCCCATGCATACAAACGCCATGTCGCGGATCGAATGCCGGTCATCACACCCTCCTCTTGTGTTTTATGCAATAGTGTGGCTGTATATTACCTCACTGATCGCATGCACAAGCCTGTATTATGTGTAACCGGCAGGAGAAAAAGAAGGGGATGGCGCGCCCGGAGGGACTCGAACCCCCAACCCCCAGTTCCGAAGACTGGTGCTCTATCCGTTGAGCTACGGGCGCACGCCATCATATGATATCACAGCGTTTGGGCGCTGGTGCGAGACTCAGCCAGGTCTGACCTGTACCGTGATCTCGTTGTCGGTCTGGCGCTTCAGGGTAACCCTGCGAGAGCCGAACCGGTAGCTGATGGTATCGGCCCTTCCCAGGAACCGGCGGTATTCCCGGACCGCCGCGGGTGCGCCGAAGTCATCGGTGAGCACCCAGCGGCCGCGGCCAGAACGCCAGGTCCGTACCCCGCCCGTCCATTGCGGGAAACCGTGGCGTTGCGCCAGCGGACCCCAAGCGACGCAAAGCGCGCCGGCATCCACACACCGGCGGATGGCCGCCAGCGTGGTCTCACTGACGTGTTTGCCGGTCAGGAACAGCACCGGAATACCCTGCAGCCGTTCATAACCCACCTGATCATCAAACACCACGGCGCCGTGTAACGGTACAAAGAACCGGTGCTCCGCGGATGCCGCATCGGTATTCCATGAAGGCGTCACCGTCTGATGATAGGCGTCTGAGGCCGCGGGATGCTTTATCGACGGCTTGAAGTAGGCCAGTCCGTCCGTACCGGTGCGTCCGTGTGTCAGCACGTTCCAGAGTCCCAGCCACGCCGAGGTGTCGCGGTCAGCCTGCAGCGCCTGCGTTCCGAACAACCCTTCTGCGCCCCAGGAACGCTGACCGAAGTCGGTGTCCTCGAACCGGATGATCGCCATGTCGGGGCGCACATCGCGGAAACTCCAAGGGCGCGGGTGATCGGGCAGGTAGCTGCGGCAGAAGCGCTTGAGCATCTCCCCGTGAGACGTCAGCTGGTACCGAACGGGGTCAATCTGATTGATCAAGGAGAACGGCGTTCCCTGCCTGCCTGCCGGCAGCAGGTTATAGCCGCAACCTTCCAGGTAGACCAGATCGGCGCCCATCCAATAGGCCAGCAGCAGGTTGCACCAGACCTCTTCAGGCGGATGCCCCGGTACCAAGGCGAAGTACCACATATCTGTGTCCACCCATAGCTCACGTCCGTACTGCAAGGCCGCACCCATCCCTATCGCCAGGCTCACCGGTGAGTAGAACTCCTTGCAGATTTTGGGGCATGGGATCATGCCGGCGCGGGCTGCGGTGTGCAGTAAGTCGGGCCAGACATGCGTGGCGGTGACCTGAGGCGCGCCGTGTGTGCGGAACCGTTCGTACAACTGGCGGTATCCGCTGAGTGTGGCTTGATGGGCGGTCAGCAGGTCGCGAAACCGTGAGGGGTCGGCCAGCATATCCTCTTTGGCGATGGGCGCGAACTGGGGAAACAACAGCCGGATGTGCTCCAACTCATCGATCAGCACGCCCCGGAAGCGAGGAGAGCTGGCCGCCGTGCGAACAGACGCTTCCGAGGGGTTTCGATGATGACACGCCAATGAAAACTCCAGGCCGAGTGTGTCACACAGACGCACCATAGCCGCCATCGTCTCGGCCTCGGGTGGTTCCCATTCCGGTGTGTTGGCCACGTAGAAGTTGGCGTACCCGATACCGATGTCCTTCAGGGCGTTGGTGACCGCCTGGGTGACCGGTACCTGTGATGGCAGT
>CAZHSN010000062.1:0-20005 GCA_964535125.1 uncultured bacterium | reverse complement strand
ACCTGCAGGTCTCGAACCACGGCTTCCCGCACACCTGTCGACAACCGGGGAGCCTGCCATCCCAGATACCGGCTCAATCTGTTGAGATATCGCGCCTCACGGTCAAAGCAGACCCCTGCCCGATCCAGACAGGCACGCCGGTAGCCGGTCGAAGGAGCCATACGCAGATAGGCAGACGCAAACCGCCGACAGGAGCCATATACCTGCAGACAATACGCGTCACCGTTACCCGGTGTCGATCGGCGGTCCCGAAGATCTTGGATCCAGCGCTCGTAGCAAGCGATGCCTTCCATAAGCACCCACTTCTCTCCATCCGGCTTGGCTCTCGCGTAGCCGTGCCGGATAGCCTCTGTGATAGAGGCGTCGAATGCTTTCCGCATGTCGAAAGGCCGTCGCTTCCGGGTAATCAACACCGCGCCCAGTGCGATGTCGGCCGATCCCGGACGGTCCCATGGTTGTTCCGCCAGCGGCCCTGTGGGAGAAGCGTATGTACCCCGACCGAGGAATGTCTGTTTGTCGGCATCATACCCGGCCACCACATCCCACTCGCAGAACGTAAACGCCTGCCACACCAACGCCGGATGGCCGCTGTCGACTTGCCCACGCACACGCTGTATCAGGTCGCGTTGGCGATCTGCGTCATCTTTCACCACCGGAATGGCTTCACAGTGGTACCCCAGCACGTCCAACAGTCCCGTTACATCCATAGCCACACAACAGGTCGGCGCGCACGGGCAGATTCCGGCCATGCGGAAGGCCGCCCCCGAAATTCCCTGCACCAGTGCAACCGGCAGTGACTCACCGAGGGTGGTTAGCGCTACGCGCACACTCTCGAACATCGGGTCCATTACCTCATACGGGGTAACTGGACTCACCGCCACCCGGGATCCTTCCCGTGTCACATTGCTCTTCATCAGCGCTCCCCCTGTGTGTTTACTATATCCCAGGCCGACAACAGAGGTCATCCATCGGAGCAGGAATACCGGCGCTGGACAAGGTACAGTAGTTTACATACAGCTTGGCGCGGCACGAGGTATGGACGCACTGGCCTGGCGTCGCCCTCCGGTTGCATTACCGGAAGGCCTACTCTGGAGGCATGCAGAATGTCGGTTGGTCGTCGCGGATCACACGTCTTTGCGTGGATACATGCGCGTCTCTGGCTTCCATTCGCGCTGCTGAGCGTGATGGCGTGCACCGCTCTGGAAGCGGCCCAGTCGGTGGCCGCACGCCCCGCTTGGTTCGCGAACGCACTCTTCGTCCTGTTGATCGGCACTGTGCTGGTGATCTGGCGGCTTCGGCTTCGTCTGCGCGACGTGACCCGGGCGATGGAGAGGCAGAGCGCTGATCACGCCGCGGCGCTGCAGCACCTTCAAGACGCCCACGGACGACTGACAGCGGTCCACAGCGCGTTGCAATCCATGCAGACAGGACTCGTCTGGCACATGGACCAACAGGGGAAGCTGCGGTGTTTGTCTCGCTCCGGCGTGCTGGTCACTGATATGCCTGAGTCTGTACACGATGTATTCCAGGCATCTCCGCGCGAAGTCATCGATACCTGGTTGACGACGCTCAACACCGGTACCGACTCAGCCGATGGCCTCACGGTGCTCAGCGAGCGCAGAGAAGATGGTTCCATCCGCCACTACGCGGTTTCAGCAGGCAGGGTTCAATATCCGGCAGATACATTCCTGTTCTGGCTCTGCGCCGCACAGGACATCACCGATCTGGCGCATCTGCAGCAGACCGCCGTAACCCATCAGGCAATGCTTGATCAATCCGAGGAGTTGATCGCCCTGATATCCGTCGATGGGGTGATGGAGTACGTCAACACCGCCGCGGCATCACGCCTGGGTTACCACGCGGATGATCTGGTGGGCGTGTCTGCGCTGGATCTGATCGATCCCATGGATCACCGGCGAGCGGTTGAACTGTTCGACCGCGTAACCCAGCAACGCGGTATCCCCGATTCGGTCACGCTGCGGATACGCCGACCGGATATGGATGTGCGTTACATTGCCATGAGCGCCCGGCTGCTGCAGAGGGACAACCTGCCCGACACCATCCTGATCCATGGACACGACACCACCGACATCGCCGAAGCCCGGCAGGCGTTGCGTGACAGCACGGCAAGCCTGGCCGCCACCCTCCAAGCCACGGGAGAGGGGATCATCGCTGCCACAAACACCGGCAATGTCTTATTTATAAACGACCAGTTCACCTCGATGTGGCGCCTGCCTGATGACATGCGAACATCCACGCACAACCTGCGCATCATCCGGTATGTGTTGCCGCAGCTGGCAGATCCCATCCGTTTTTTGGATCTGATACGGCAGGTCGCGCTGACTTCAGCAAAGCGGACGGGGCTGATCACCTTCAAGGACGGACGTCACCTGGAGTTTGACACATACCCCTTGTTGAGCGACGACGACACCGTGATCGGCAGAATCTGGTCCTTTCGTGATGTCACGGACCGCATCAATGCCGAAGAGGCGCTGCGGTACAGTGAAAGCCTGCTGCAGACATCGCAGCGTCTGGCTCATGTGGGCAGTTGGGTAATGGATCACACCACCCGCACGTTGTACTGGACCGATGAGTTGTACCGCTTGTTCGGCATCAGCCGGTCTCAGTTCACCAACACCTATGAAGCGTTCCTGTCACTGATACACCCCGATGATGCGGACGCGGTAGATGACGCGTTTACACGCTCGTTGTTGACGCCGGCACAGCCATACGAGATCGTGCACCGCGTGATCCGACAAGACACCGGAGAAGTCCGCTATTTGGTGGAGACCGGCACACATGTCACGGATGAAGCGGGGAGGCTGCTGCGGTCCATCGGAGTGGCGCAGGACATCACCGAACGACACCGGCACAGTGAGGTGCTCGCGGCCAGACTGCGCCTGCATCAGCAGGCCGCCACCGACACGCTGGACGGGTTTCTCACCGATGTGCTGGATGAGGTGGAGCGGTTAACAGAGAGCCGGGTTGCGTTTTACCACTTCATAGACGAAGAGAACCATCAGGTCATCCTGCAGTCATGGTCCAGCAGTACGTTACGTACATGTGAAGTGCCGGCCTACGATCGCCAATACTCGCTTGATCGCGCGGGCGTGTGGACGGAGTGCCTGGGTGAACGCCGCCCGGTGATCCATAATGACTATGCCAGCCTGCCGAACAAGAAGGGGTTGCCGGCCGGTCACACCCCCATCGTTCGGACGTTGTCGGTACCCATCATCCGGAACAACCGTGTCGTGGGTATCTTGGGTGTCGGCAACTGCCCGCGCGACTACAACGATGTGGACGCCCAACTGGTGCTGCAATTTGCTGACTTCGCTTGGGATATCGCCGAGCGTATCCAGGCAGAGCAGCGTCTGACAGCCGAATTCCAGCGAACCACTGCCCTGCTCTCGGCCATACCGGATCTAGTATTCGTGTTTTCTCCAGAAGGCCGATTCGTGGATTTCCATGCAGACGCGATCAGCCAGCTTTACGCGCCTCCTGAGGCCTTTGTCGGACGCATTATGGAAGACGTTCTGCCTGTCGACGTCGCGCAGCTGACACGCCGGCAAATGGAAGCTGCCCGGACCACAGGCCATACGCAGACCTACGGCTATCAACTCGACGTTGCAGGCGATCTGCGAACATTTGAGGCACGCCTGGCCCCCTGCCCAAATGGCACGTATATGGCCATCGTTCGAGACGTAACCGATCGCGTGCGTGACTCCTATGAAAAGGAACGCCTGATCGCAGCCATCGATCAAGCGGACGAATCCATCTTGATTACCGATGTTCATGGGAACATCACCTACGCCAACCCTGCCGTGTTTACGACCTCCGGATATGCCCCGTCCGAAGTGATCGGGAATCAGCCGTCACTGTTCAGGAGCGGCGAAATGCCTGTAGAGACATACAAGCAGCTCTGGGACACCATCCTTTCAGGTCATCCATGGAAAGGCCGACTGATAAACAGGCGACGGGATAACACCACCTATACCGAGGACGTGACGATTTCGCCTGTTCGCGACAGCGATGGCACGATCACGCACTTTGTGGCGGTGAAACGTGACATCACCCAAGAGCTGTTGTTGGAGGAACAGTATCAGCACGCCCAGCGCTTGGAGTCCATAGGTCGTTTGGCAGGCGGTGTTGCTCACGACTTCAACAACATGCTGGGGGCCATCATCGGCTACGCGGATATGTCCGTTAAACAGTCCGACCCATCCAACCCGCTCTACGCGCGGATGCAAGCCATTCTGAAAACAGCCCGAAAATCCGCAGATCTCACCCGTCAACTGCTCGCATTCGCTCGCAAGTCCGCGATCACCCCACAAGTGGTGGATCTGAACAGCACCGTGGAAGGCATGATGAGCATGCTGCGGCGGTTGATTGGCGAGGATGTCACGCTTACCTGGCAACCGGAAACCGGACTGTGGCCCATCAGGATTGATCCTTCACAGGTCGACCAAGTGCTGGCCAATCTATGTATCAATGCGCGTGATGCAATCACCCCGCCCGGCCAGATCACCATATCCACACGCAACACAACACTGGATGCGGCAAGCCCGCTGTGCGCGGATGTCACCCCCGGTGAATATGTCATGCTGTGCGTGTCAGACACCGGATGCGGAATGGACGCGGATACCCAGCAACGTATCTTTGAGCCGTTCTTCACCACCAAGGAGCAAGGCAAGGGAACCGGACTGGGTCTACCCACGGTACACGGTATCGTTCGACAGAACGGCGGGGCAATCACAGTGGCGTCTCTGCCCGGTCAGGGATCAAGTTTCCATATCTACCTGCCCCGTTGCGCACAACCTGACACCAAGCAGACAACAACGTTGGATGAGATCCTCCCGGGTCAGGGAGAGACCATTCTTCTGGTGGAAGACGAACACGAGATACTGGACGTGACGCGATCGATGCTGGAGTCTGCAGGATACCGCGTAGTCGCCACCAGTTCGCCAGCCGAAGCCATCGACATGGCAGTTAACGGCGATGCCCGGATCGACCTGCTGCTCACCGATGTGGTGATGCCGCATATGGACGGCCGTGCATTGGCGCTCTCACTGCAGCAGCGGATACCCGGGTTACGGGTGCTTTATGTGTCCGGATATACGGCCGATGTCATCGCCAAACACGGCGCGCTGGAACCGGATGTCGAACTGCTTGAGAAACCGTTTACGCTGGTTTCGCTCTCGCATCGTTTGCGGCAGGTACTCTCACGTCCGTGCGAAAGAGGCAGCGATGTACAACGGAGTTGACCGGTCACCGATATGGCGCCGCACGGACAGTTACGTCTGCCTGACACTCATGGTCATTGCACTGTGTGCGGCGCTCGGCTTGCCTGTTGCTGCCGCACCTGCAGCGGACACCTTAAGTGGCGCTGCACAGGTCCTCATACTGAACTCCTACCATCCGGGACTGCAGTTCTCAGATGACGAAGTCTCGGCGATTCGAAACGGTCTCCCCGCAACGGTTGAGGTGTCCGTCGAGTACATGGATATGAAACGCATACAGGGTGAACGGCATCTGGCAAACCTGGAAACCTTGTATGCACACAAATATCGTGATGCAGCGTTCCAGTTGGTATTCGCGCTGGACGACGACGCCTTGCGCTTTCTGTTGCGCTGTGGCGACCGTCTGTTCCCTGGCGCCCCCGTGGTGTTCTGCGGGATCAACGACTGGCATGAACACATGCGCAGACCTCACATGACCGGAGTACTGGAAACAACCGACATCGCCGGCAGCCTTAAACTGGCCTGCGCGCTGTTTCCCCGATCACGCGAGGTCATAGTCATTACCGACCGGACCACTACCGGACTGGCGAACCGACAGATACTGGAACGGATAGAGCGCAGCGGCGAACTGCCAATCAGGATGCGGTTTCTCGACACCGGAAAAGGCCTGACACTCAAGGAGCTGGTTGCGGCCGTCCGTCAGACATCCACACCGTGCATCGTGTACTACGCGGATTTCTTTCAGGACCGCTTAGGTGCTCCGCTGCGCATTGACAACGTCGTACCGCTGGTATCAGAGGTTGCACAGGGTCCGGTGTTTGTGCATGCCGGGATGTATGTACGGCTGGGAGCACTGGGAGGTGTGGTGAGTGACGGCGCCGTACAGGGTGCCGAAGCCGCTAAGCTCGCCCGACTGATACTGCAGGGTGAATCACCGGCAGCGATCCCCCTGACACGCACAGACCTGAACCGACCGCGGATGGACTACATGCAGATGCAACGGTGGCGGGTGACAGAGTCAGCCCTGCGCGATGCCTGGCCGAAGGGGCCTATGGACATCGTGAACAGACCGCACGAACCCTGGCGGCAATACATGGCATGGATCATTCTCGCAGGTGCGTTCATCGCTCTGGAATCCGCGCTGTTGATCTGGATTTGGCGGCTATTGCGGCTCAGCCGCTCCATGGAACGCCGCACCGCAGACAGCGAGGCGTGCTTCCATGCGCTGTTCGACCTTGCCCCAGGGTGTCTGGCGCTCACAGATACCGATGGACGCTGTGTGCTGACCAACCGGCAGTTTCGCCTGCGCTTTGGCTCATTGAGCGGCGATGAGGTGGGTCAGACGCTCTCAGATCTCGGTCTGCAGCCGTTGCGTGATGATCATGTCGGGCTAACGCTGCCTCACAACAACATCCTCACGCGCACTTTACCCGACGGATCCGTATCGTACTGGCGCATGGCACAGAGTCCGGTACCCTACCAGGGGCAAGAGGCCACTCTCACTGTGATGACGGACATTACAGACGTCGTCAGCGCCGAGATAGACGCGTCGCATGAGAGCCATTCCTTGCGCGCGTTGCTGCAGGCATCACCGGTTCCATCCCTGGTGATCGATGAACAGGAGCGGGTGATCGCTGTTAACCGGGCTGCGGAACGGCTGTTCGGTGATGACATCAGACGCTACGTGAACACACGATGCGGTGATATCATCGCGTGTGCGCACCGTCACGTTGACCCGAAGGGTTGCGGACATTCGCCCGCTTGTTCCGCGTGTCAGCTGAACACAGCCATCCACCAAGCCATCACATCCGGCGTGAGCGCAAAGCGAGGCGACGCGGAAATCCACGTGGATGGCCCTCACGGTGAAGAGCATATTCGATATCTGCAGTATGACATGGAACCGGTGCAACTAGACAACCACCCCTATGTCATCGTGTCGCTGTATGACATCACTGCACAACGCGCCTCCGAGCAGGCCCTGCGAGCCAGTGAGGAACAATACCGGGAACTGGTTGAACAGGTGAACGTCGTCATTCTGCGGCTCGACACGTCGGGCACGGTGCTGTTTGCGAACGACCATGCGCTTCAATTGTTTGGGTACACAGCGGATGAACTGATCGGTCGGCCGGTGGTGGGGACGATTGTGCCGGAGCGCGACACAGACGGCCGCGACCTGAGACAACTGCTCGATCAGGTTTGCCATGATCCCGACGCCTATGCCGAGAACGAAAACGAAAACCGGACACGGGATGGACGACCGGTCTGGCTGCATTGGAACAACCGAGCCATCTGTAACAGCAACGGGCAAGTGGTGGGTGTCCTGTGTGTTGCGACAGACATCTCTGAACGGAAACGGATGGAGATGCGGCAGACGATGACGGCGATCGCCGCAGAGGTGATCCTCTCGGCAGGCCTGGCGGTCGAACAGGACGATCTGCGGATGTTCTGGCAGACGGTCCTGTCGGGCGTGGCGGATTTCCTGCAGAGCCAGATCGCATTCGCCGCGTTGATAGATGACACGGGGTTTGACGCAGACCAATCATATGTGTATCTGCGCAGTACACGTGAAGTTCATCAACCGGCGCCGAAGGCGCTGTGGAGCGCGGTCTGTTTGAGTGGAATTGCAGCCATTTCGGATCCACAGGATCCGCTGGAACTTACCATCCATGGTGTCACCCATCTGATCGGCCAATGGGCCATGGTACCCGTCTCAGACCATACACGCATCCGTCTCATCATCGGAGCCGCTAACCGGCCAGCATATCATCAGGATCATCTCGATCAGCTGGCGCTCTTCGCAGAGCGCGTCTGGGGATTGATTGAGCGCCGGGAAGCGGCGCGGGAACATGCCCGGCTGCAGGAACAACTGAACCAGGCCCAGAAGATGGAGTCCATTGGCCGCCTCGCGGGAGGCGTGGCGCATGACTACAACAACATGCTGGGCGCTATTCTGGGATATGCGGATATGGCTTTACGGCGCGTGCCCGATACTGACCCGCTGCATAACCAACTCAAGCAAATCTGGCTTGCTGCGCAGCGTTCCGCTGACTTAACGCGTCAACTGCTGGCCTTTGCGCGCAAACAGGCGGTGGAACCCAGAGTGATGGATCTGGGTGCTGCGGTAGACGGTATGATGCAGATGCTCCGACGGCTGATCGGCGAGGACATCACGCTGACATGGAATACCGCAGGAGAACTCTGGCCCGTGCGCATTGATCCGTCACAGTTGGACCAGATACTGGCCAACCTGTGTGTCAATGCGCGCGATGCGATCTTTGGCAAAGGCTCCATCACCATCAGCGCTGCCAATGTCCATCTGTCTGACAGCGCTCACACCGACATACCGCTCGCCGGAGAGTGTGTAATGCTCCGCGTATCTGATGACGGTTGCGGCATGGATGCGCAGACAACAGCCCGTATCTTTGAACCCTACTACACGACAAAGGACTTGGGACACGGTACCGGGTTAGGCCTGGCCACTGTACAGAGCATCGTGTCACAGAACGGCGGAACCATCACAGTAAGTAGCCAACCGGGGGTTGGTTCCACATTCACCGTGTACCTGCCGCGTCACACGGAGACGCCCACGGATCATGTCCCGCAACCTCCATCGGAACAGCTGCCCGAAGGGCACGGGGAATCCCTGCTGATTGTGGAGGATGAAACGCCTCTGCGGGAAGTCACCCGGTATATGCTCGAGTCGCTGGGGTATAAGGTGATCACGGCGGCGTCGCCGCAGGAAGCCATTCGGCTTGTTGACAGCGCACCATCGACTGTAGACTTGATCATCACCGATGTCGTCATGCCTGAGATGAGCGGTAACGAGATGGCAGAGGTGTTGCTGCAACGGCGCCCGGACCTGCGGATCATCTACATGTCCGGATATACAGCAGATATTATCGCCAGACACGGCATCCTGCCCGATGGGGTGCATGTCATTCCGAAGCCATACACCCAACAGGAACTGGCCCAACATGTACGTCAAGCCCTGGACACCAAGGAGAATGAGCAGTGATCCACCCGTTCACGGACGCTTATCACAGCATGACGGCGGATGAGCGCGAAGTCTATCACCGCACCGTGTTCCTGCAGATGAACACGCCTATGGCGGCTGCGTTGCGTACGAACTGGTACCGCGCGCAGTTGCGGAGCATGGGAAGCAACGTACACATCGGTTGTCATGTGAAACTCGTCAATCCGCAGTGGATCACGCTCGGAGACGGAGTCTCCATTGAGGACGACTGCACCTTGATCGCCCGATCACCGCAAGGCATCGTACTCGGTGACGGGGCCACGTTGAAGCATCGCGTATACCTGGATACAGAGGGTACAGAGGGCAGCATCCTGGTTGGAAAGCACGTGTACATCGGTACGGGCTGCTGCCTTCATGGTCATCGCGGCCTGAATATCGGTGACAACTCGCTGCTGGCCCAGTGCATCACCATCACACCCTACTCACATCACTTCGACAATCCGGATCAACGCATCATCGAACAGGGCGGACACTGTAAACCGGTCACCATCGGACGCGACTGTTACCTGGGTATGGAGGTCTGTGTGCTCTACTCAGGTGACGTGGGCGACGGATCTGTGGTTGGATCCGGCTCGGTAGTCGTACACCCCATCCCGCCCTATTCCGTCGCGGTGGGTGTCCCCGCTCGAGTCATCCGCAGACGCGGGGAGCCCCGCACACCCTGAAAGCGCTTCTCTCACACCACCCCGTGTCTGAGTCCGTGTGGCAGCCGATCATCCGGTACTGATATGCTGAGTGCGTTGTGGCGTATGTCGCACCATCAGACATCAAGGAGGATGCCGCATGGCTCAGGTCAAGATCATGCCCTGCCTGGATATCCAGAACGGGCGCGTGGTGAAAGGGGTTCACTTTGTAGACATCCGGGATGCCGGCGATCCGGTTGCCTGTGCACACGCGTATTGTGCAGCCGGCGCGGACGAGTTGGCGTTGTTGGATATCACCGCTACCGTTGAAGGACGTTCGACGATGCTGGATGTCGTGTCGAAGGTCGCCGCTGTCACAACGGTTCCGTTTACGGTGGGCGGCGGTATCAGCAGCGTGCAAGCGGCGGAACAGGTACTCCAAGCGGGTGCGAACCGCGTATCCACCAGCAGCGCGGCCTTCCGCAACCCGTCGGTCATCGAAGAGATGGTTCGCGAGTTCGGCTCCGACCGTGTCACCGTAGCGATTGACGTGGATCGTAACGACACGCTGCCTTCCGGGTATGAGGTGTATATCGATGGCGGTCGAACGGCTACGGGTTTTGACGCCGTGGAATGGGCGCGCCGCGTCAACGACATGGGAGCAGGCTGCATCCTGCCAACCAGTAAGGCCGGAGACGGCGCTCGGACGGGCTACGATCTGCCGATCATACGCAGTATCGCCGCTGTCACCCAGGCTCCTGTCGTAGCGTCCGGCGGCGCCGGCGCGCTGGAGCACTTCCTGGAAGCGGTGCAGGCAGGCGCCACCATATTGCTGGCGGCTTCCGTATTCCACTTCGGGCTGATCACCATTCCCGACCTGAAAGCCTACCTGCGCAACGCCGGTATCGAGGTGGCCTGATACCCTCCCGTCTCACGGGACACACCAATGGAGAATGCCGCATGCTGCTGTATACGCTAAGCGCCATGTCCGGTGCGACCGCCTATGATGAAGCGGTCGCGGTCAGCACCCTGCAGGGAGTGATGAACCGAAAGACGCCCCGCCTGTTCGTGCTGAGCGAAAGCTACAGCCGGCCAAAGCACTGGCTGGACATCATGAGTCAGCGTAAACGGTGGCTGTATGACGTTCCCAGGGAATCAGTCGGCTCATTTGAGCAACTGTGCCGTTACGCCAAACCGTACTTGAAGGGCATCGTCATCTGGGATCCGGCTGTACCGGCCACCGTCAACGTCGCCTGCACCGTCGCCGGTGTCCGTGACGCCGTGGTGTTCAGTCCCGAGATGGCCGCGCGGTATGCATCCGTTTTAGGCCTTCCGGTCATCGAAGACCTGCGCGGGCGGTTCACCGGCAGTGTAACCGGCAGCGCAAAAAATGACGCATACCGGTGGGCCATACGCCACTATCTGGCCACCGGCCGTTGCTCCAGTACATTGCTGTGTCTCTACCACGACGCGTGGCGCGCCCGTACCTCAGGTGACTTGAGTTACGCGATCGTGAGAGACTGGCCGGTTAAGCGACGCGCATTTGTGTTCGATCTCTCCCCCTGGGGTGACGAGACTCCGGCCGACGACCGCGCACAACGTATGGGATTGGACCTGGAAACATACAAGTTGATCCTGGAACATACGCTGAAGCAGTCGGCCGGCAGACACATGACCGAGCTGGCCGGTTTCTTCCACTTCCACAAGTACAGCAACATGCCTGACAACCCCAGCCGTCACGAACCGGTGCCCACCGAATGGCAGACAGTCTGGCTGATCAGCCCGTACAACGCCTATCAGAACACAGCGACCGAGTTGTGCTACAACCAGTCGTTCCACAGCCATGCTCCTTTGAAACCGTTGCGCCAGCAGAAACTGCCGGACGTGAAACTTGAGCCGAAAGCCTATGTCGCCATCCTGATGGCTGACTACGACTCGGCATATCCGCTGTACCACTTTCTGCCCGACAAGTGGTCAGACAACCGGCGCGGCCGGATACCGCTGGCCTGGGGTATCAATCCCAATCTGCTTGAGACCTACCCGGACATCATCTCCTGGTTCTATGAGACCGCCTCTCCGCAGGACTTCTTCGTCGCCGACGCCAGCGCGGCCGGCTATATGAACCCAAATAGGGTTCAACCCAAGTATCTGCCGCTGTTCGTACGGCATAACCGGCGCTTTTACCGGATGGCGGATATGACCATATCCGGTATGGTGCTGGACTGGGATGAGCCGACACCGGATGTTAAGGATGCGTTCGCCCAATTCTCACCCGACGGCTTCGCCACCATCGTTATGGACATGCACGACGGCAAAGGGAAACACCCAAAACCGCATCTTTGGAAGGGCATGCCCGTAATGCAGTTGTACAACAACGCCGATGTACCGAACCCGGAAGCGTCCGCGCAGGCGATGGCCAGTACGCTTAAGTCTCACAGAACAGGGCAACCAGGCTTCTACTGCTTCCGACGCGTATGGATGGCTCCATCCGACATCGCGGCCACCATGGATGCCCTGAAGCATCTGATGCCCACCACCCCCATTGAGTTGGTCAGCATACCGGTACTCATGCGGTTGTTCCGGCAACATATGAAGAAATAGATATGATATTATCATAATATTTGCTACATTTTTATATAAGCTTGACAACAATACGAATGGGTCTTAACATGGCATTGGTATCCAATCCACAATGAGACCAGGACACGCAGCATGCGAAACGATATGGACAGATCCCCCGCAGTGCGGAGGCAGTCCCGGGTCCTTCCGGGGCTCCTCGTGCTTCTTCTCTGCCTTTCCAGTGCAGGGATATCGTCACCGCTGACCATCCCAAAGGTTAGCGCCTTGGCTATTGAGCGGAGCTTGAGCATTCAAGCAGCCCGCCAGCAAACAAGCGCGGCACGGCATGCGCTGCAAGAGGCGTCCGCCATGGGCGCAGGGCGCATCGATCTGATCGCCGAGTATCACCGGTTGGACGGCCCGCTGCAGACACAAGCACCACCGATAACGATCCCCAAACAGGTTCCTGTGCTGGGCGGACAGACATTTCAAGTGCCTCCCGTTCGCGTCGCCCCGGAAGACCTGATCCATCTGAAGCTCCAAGCGGGGTACCCGCTGTACACCGGCGGTGTTCTCAACAGCCTGCGTGACCAGGCCCAGTCAGGCGTACACGCCTATGAAGCGCTTCAGCGCGACGCAGTCGATGCCGCGGTGTATCAAGCCTGCTCCTTGCTGTTGAACGTTGACATGACCCAACAGGTCGTTCGTGTACAGGAGGCAGCACTGGAAGCCTATCGCGGACATTTGGATAATGCGCGCAAAGCCTACCAGGCGGGCGCAGTCGCCCAATATGATGTGATCCGGGCAGAGGCGGCAGTGGCAGAGCAGGAGCGCCGACTAACCGACGCCCGTAACCAGCATGCACTCGCTTGTGCGGCGCTGCGCGCTGCGTTGAACTGGCCCGAGGACCAGGTGATCGACGTCGCTGCAGACATCCCGCCGCGAACAGAACTCCCAGCGGTGGATACGGCGTTAACACTGGCTGACACACACAATCCGATCCTTAGCGCGTTGGATTTCAGACTGTCCGCACAGCAAGCGGCTGAGCGGTTCACCCGGGCGGGAGCCAGCCCGCAGATAACCGCTATCGGTCAGATGCAGTTATGGCGGGAGAACATGGCCCAAACCGACCCCAAGTGGCTGGTCGGTGTACAGGCATCTGTGGAGGTGTTCGACGGAGGGGTGCGCCAAGCGCGGATCGCCCAGCGTCGGGACGAGCAGGAACGCACGCGCTCCGAGAAACAGCTGGTACGCAATCAGATACGTCTCGCCATTGAGTCGGCCCGTCTCGAAATGGACTCCGCACACAGCGCCCTCGCCGCAGCACAGCAGTCGTTGACCCTCAGCCGGGAAGCGCTCCGGCTGGCGAGCCGGCGGTTTGAAGCAGGCGCAGGAGTGAGTTTAGAGGTGCTGGATGCCACGGTGGCGGTTGCTGCCGCGGAAACAGCGATCCACCAGGCACGCTGGCAGATGAACCAGGCATACCTGAAGATGCATCGCTATCTGGGCGATATCATATCGATCTGTACGGAGTGGACCCTATGAAACGCAGACTCACACGCAAGCATACAATCCGTACTGTCGGCGCCACATTCCTGGCGGTGTGTGTACTCATGGCAGCCATCTGGGGCGTGCGGCATCTGCACCAGGCGTCGGTCAAGCCTGAAGATCCGTGGTACACGGTAGAAGGCAGTATCGAGGGGGATACGGTGGATGTGTCAGCCAAGATACCCGGACGCATCGCAAAGATCATGGTGGAGGAAGGCGCTGCCGTAGTTGCGGGAGACCCCCTGGTATATTTGGAATCCCGAGAAATCGATGCGAAAGCAGCACAAGCCCAGGCGATGGTGTCCGCCGCTCACGCACAGGCTGAACAGGCGCTCACGGCTGTGGAACTGCAGGAACGCACCTCAAAGGCTCAAATCCGTCAGGCAGAGGCCGGACTGCAGGCGGCGCGCGCCAAGCTGCAGATGGCGTTAACCGGAGCTCGGCCCCAGGAAGTGACGCAAGCCGAGAAAGCCGCAGAGCAAGCCAACGCTGCGTATGAGACAGCCGAAAGCGCGTTTAATCGCGCCCAAGGGCTCTTCCAGGAGGGAGTCATATCGCGGCAGAAGCAGGAAGAGGTGGAACTGCAGTACCGGTCGGCCAAGGCGGCCAGGGATGCTGCCCAGGCGAAACTCAGCCTGGTGCGTGAAGGCGCCCGACAGGAAGAGATCGAGCAGGCGCGTGCAGGCGTACGCGCAGCCGAAGCAGCGTTGCGACTGGCCAAAGAGGGCTTGCTGCAAGTTGATCTTCGCAAACAGGACGCCATAGCGGTCCGTTACAAGACCGAAGCGGCCAGGCAGCAAGCCGCCGAAGCGACGGCATACCAGGACGAAACGGTGCTCCGTTCGCCCATATCCGGCGTCATCAGTCAACGTCTGGTAGATGCAGGCGAGCTTGTCTCCGCGGGCTATCCGATCCTGTCAATTGTCCGCAACCGCGATCTGAAGGTCAAAGTCTATGCGGATGAAACACAGTTCGGTCACTTGCGTCGCAACGGCGCCGTGGATGTGGTCATCCCAGCGCTGAACAACCAGGTGGTTAAGGGGCGTATCCTGCGGATCGCACCAGCGGCTGATTTCGCCACTCGCAAAGCGACCAATGAGATGAACTCGGTAGACGTACGGTCCATCGAACTGACGGTGGTCATCACAGATCAGCACAGCGAACTGCGTGACGGAATGACCGCACGCATTCGCATCCCGCGGGCGCCCTCGGAGCGTCCATGATCCGCACTGCCTGGTCTACGCTCCGTATGACGCTGGGATGGTTAACCACCCAACGCACCTGGTTTCTCATGGCGTTGGCCATACCCATCGCGTATGCGCTGCTGTTCAGTGCAATCTACACGCAGCGCAAACCGGCCCACATACCCTTTGTGACCATAGACGGAGATAGGACCCAAACATCCCGGGCGATCATACAGGCCCTGGATGCCTCGGAATGGCTGCATCACGTTGGAGCCATCGACACAGCGGACGCATTCCCCCATCTGGCTGCCGCACATCAGGCATATGTCTGCATCAGCATACCGACAGGTTGTGAAAGACGCATCAAACGCGGACAGCCCGTGCGCATCGCGGTATGGGTGGATGCCAGCAACATATTGATTGGCAACGCGGCGATCAGCGCCGCCAGCACCGTGTTGGGATCCGTCGCCGCCTCCATCGACATGCGTCGTATGGTCGCTCGGAGGCAGACCACTCCGGCGCTTCAGCAGGAGCGGGTTCAGCCGATCGCGGATGTCTGGCGTAACTGGTACAACCCGGCGCTGAACGACAACTACGCCAACTATATGCTGATCGGACTGGTCAGTACCGGGTTTCAGCTGATCAGCGTCATACTGGGTATACGCGCCGGTTCTCATTACCGGAGCGCGGCGCTGCCCTCAGGCTGCACGCCTACGGCCTCGCTGGGAGCCTCGCTCGGCTTGGTTCTCGCATGCTGGGTCATACTCGCACTGGCGAGTGTCGCCTCTGTGGCGTTAACCATCCAGTTGTTGTCCATGGAATGGGGCAGCGCCGGATGGCTTGTGGCGGTCACAACGTTGTTCTCACTGGTCTGGATCACGGCGGGCGTATCGCTAGCCGTGCTGATACGTGACACCATCATGGTGATTCAGATCATGGTGGTGATTGTCATGCCCTCGCTGCTGCTGTCGGGGTATACTTGGCCGTCGATGGCGATGCCGTTTTGGCTGCAGATGGTGTCCGTGACACTTCCAATGCACCACTATCTGGAACTGACGCGTCTGATCATGATGAAGCACGCCCCTGTATGGGCGATGACACCGCATCTCCAAGTGTTCGCCATCTGGCTGGTAACAGCCATGCTCGTCGGCTGGTTGGGCTGCCACAGGGTGATGCGGTCGCGCGGGGAGTCGACGCGATGAGCCGACTAATCCCGATACTGCTGGCAGAGTGGCGAACACTGCTGACGAACCGACGCGTCGCCGTGCTGGTGTTAATCGGTCCGTTTCTGTATGGCATCCTGTTTGGAGCCGTGTACCAGAGCGGTCGGGTACAGGAAGAGCGCGTCACTGTGATTGATTATGACCAGTCCCCCCTGTCCAGACGGTTGATCCAAGCCCTCGACGCATCGGACAGCCTTCGTGTGCTGCCGATGCTCCCTGAGACAGGGACATTCCGCGAGCAAACATATCTCCAGCAGTCCATCGCCTGCATCATCATACCAGCTCAGTTCGAACGCACGCTCATGAGAGGCCGTCAGGCGCGGGTACTGGTTCAGTTGGACTCCAGCAACAATATGACGGCAACTGTCGCATGGAAAGCCATCAAAACCGTTACAGCTACATTGGGCACAGGTGTGCGCATACAGCGTTCCATGCGCATGGGCACGCCCGCCTCGGCGTTGCGGGGCGGAGGCGCCGCACTGGCAGCGCAGATCCGGCCCCTGTTCAACCCGACCTACAACTACGCCTATTTCCTGGTGTACGGTCTGGTCTGCATCGCCCTGCATCAGGTCTGTATGATGAGTGCGGTGCTGTCTTTGGGGTTGTCCGGTCAGAGATCGCATGACGCACCCCTGGTCATCGAGTGGTTTGGCCGATCATTGGCGCACACCTTGCTGGCCACCCCGCTGGCCTGGCTGGCGTTGTTGATCCCATTTGGCCTGTTGGGACAACCGTTTCGTGGTGACTGGCTGCCGGTCCTGTGGACACTGGGCGTATTCATGGCATTGAGCGTGCAGATGGGTTACGCCGTGCTGGGCATGTGCCGTGGGCAGGTCGAACTCGCACTACTTTGCCTGCTGACTCTGTCTGTTCCGTTATTCACTTTAAGCGGTGCGACTTGGCCGGTGTTTGCCATGCCCGCACCGCTGCAAACGGTGTCCGGCTGGCTGCCATTGACGCACGTGATCGCCCAAGTCAGGGCACACGGGGTGATCGGTGTCTCATCAGATTACGGCATCGCCCATCCTGTGGTGTGGATCTGGCTCATCTGTGCAGTGCTGCCAGCCGTGCGAGCCGTGGGGATCAGCCGTCAGTCGGCGACGATGGAACCGGACGTCACCGCCAACTGAACACCCATCACCCTTCCGACAGGTACTTCATCGCGGCCGCGGCACACACTCCCGACGACCACATGTTCGCCCGAATGCAGAACCCGCTGTGGCCGCTGTTGTCGTAATACTCGTTCCAGTACCCAACCTCATCGGCTGCATCGAGCATCAACTGATAGGCAGTGGCCGCTCGCTCGTCCCTCAATGCAGCCAGTGAGTAGAGGAGCAGTCCGGGATCGTAGCCGACAAACCCCGTCCCGCCGGGAACCGAGGGGGCGTAACCGGACGCAGTGCGGGCACTCCAGACGCGATCCACAATCGCGCTGACTTCCGACTCGGCCATCTCCCCTGCTCCCAGGTACATCGGCAACAGCGATACAGAGTGCAGTTCGACCTTGGTCGGCTGCACCGCCGGCAGGTCGGTACCGACCAAGTCGGGACGCACATACCGCCCGTTGGGAGTCCGCTCGACCCAGCCGAACCATCCGGAGCCCGCTTCACAAACGCCATGGCGAAAGCGCGGCGGAACACCTAGTGCCTCTCTTTCGGGATCATTGGCCCAGATGCGGTCGCCAGCAAAAAACCGTGTTCTCCAGGCGGAGCGTGAGCACTCGATCAATTCCCGATACCTCTGGACGAGAGAGTGGCTCCACAATCCGAGGCGCTGCGCTTGGTCGAGCAGCCAATCTCCGGAGACAACAAAGGCTAACGTCGTATCAGCAGACCCGTGCAATAATCCGCTTCGAGGGTAGAAACCGCCGGCAACGTATGTCTCATCGCCGCTGAACGGCAACATCCCCGCGCACAGATGCGGCAGCTGCGCGCGGAAGCACCACTCCAACATGGGCCACAGTTCAGTGATGAGAGAGTCGTCACCCGTATACTGCACATAGTCGCGCACCTGCAAAATGGTGTAAGCGGTCCCTTCCACATCGTCATTTTCGTGAATGTGTCGCGCGCAGTCGGAACCTATCGACTCTGCAGTGTGCAGGTCTCCGAACCGTTGATACTTGCGGAAGCGAAACCGTAACAGATCCCGGGCCTCGTCGATCATACCCAGGGCGAGCATCCCGCGTGACGCCCCGTATAGATCACGGATGTAGGCCATCGGCAGCAGCGTCCCAATGATGGCGCCGCCATCTCGTGCACGAAGACACCGCATCATAACAGCCACGGCATCCAGCTGCTGCGGCGGATCGGCCGAAAGGTTCATGCGGTGTTCCCGTCTACGGGTAAACGACTGCCAATAGCGGCGCGTGTTCGCCTCCAGGGGCGTCACGCCGTCGCGCAGCAATGTGTCCACCAAGACCATACCGGCTGGATAGTCCGTATGGCTGACTACCGCAACAGCGCCTTCACCCGGCGACAGCGACAAAGCCAGCCGTCCATCAGGGCGCACCTCGCCGGAACAGGACCCCAAGGCCACCACCCAGCACCAATGGTCAAAGCAGCATGGGTAATGCATAAACCGTTCGCCCTTAGCTGCATGAAGCACCCAGACGTTCTCTTCACGGCAAGGGCGCCAGCTTGCGGACGGGTGAGGCACATATATCCATTGAACACCCGGTTCTAGACAGACAAAGGACCGTACATAGACAGGCTGTTCAGAAGCTACATACTCCTGGTACGAAACGGCCGGCGTTCCGCCTGCGAGTGTATGGTGCCGCCAGACGGCTGTGCCGAGCAAACGCTCGCTCTGGTCTTGCAGTGGCAGTGACGCGTTGTGCGAGATATGCAGCTGCCACAGATCCGGACTGCTGTATGGCATTCCATACGCGTGAATGATCTCCGGTCCCTGCGCAAACACGCAGAGGTCGCCATTCCCCAACGCTGACATCGCGTGATGCCCGCGGGCCGTTCGTTCTGTGTCTACCCAGGTACGCATGGCGTTTGACTCTACCATACTCGCCTCCACAGTGATGCTCAGTTCCTCAGCAGATACCGGACTACAGCCTCGGCGTTGATCCCACTGGCCCACATGTTGGCGCGGATGCAGGCACGCTCAGCCCGATCTTCCGAGTCATAGTACTCGTTCCAGGCGCCCGCCTGATCCAGCATACGCATCAGCCGCTGATACGTCGCTGCCGCACCTGAGTGACCAACTGCAAGCTGCGCGATCAGCAGCAGGCCGGGATCATACCCAACCGTCCGATCGCCTACCCGCACGTGGCCTCCGTCCCATCCTGGGGCGGTGGCGTCCAACATACCGTCCGGCACATCTCCCGGCAAGGCCGTCGGGATAGCGCCGTTCGGTTTAGTATGTGCGACTATCCGGGTAATCATGCGGCGTCTCTCGTCAACCGTCAATGGACCACCGCCCAGAAAGTCCGGCAACAGCGACACGGAATTCAACGTCATCCGTCCCGGAGAGACTGCAACCGGAAGATCCGCAACAGGAGCATCATGCGGCAGGTAGTGGCCGGCGGGATGACGCTCAAGCCACACGGCTCCTAATCGTCGGAAACGCGGCGGTGCGACGGCTTGCTCAC
>CAZHSN010000061.1:0-20106 GCA_964535125.1 uncultured bacterium | reverse complement strand
ATCCACCGCACGGCTCCGACGTTTGACCAGCAGTCGACCACCACGGAACTGCTGGAGACCGGTCTGAAAGTCATCGACCTGCTCTGTCCGTTCAACAAAGGCGGCAAGATCGGCCTCTTCGGCGGCGCGGGATTGGGCAAGACCGTGTTCCTGCAGGAGTTGATACGCAATATCGCCACAGAACATGACGGCGTATCGGTGTTCGCCGGCGTGGGTGAGCGCACCCGTGAAGGCAACGACCTGTGGCTGGAAATGAACGAATCCGGCGTTATTAACAAGACCTGCATGGTGTTCGGCCAGATGAACGAACCGCCGGGGTCCCGCCTGCGGGTGGCGCTTTCGGCGCTGACCATGGCGGAGTACTTCCGTGATGAAGCCGGTCAGGACGTGCTGCTGTTCATTGACAACATCTTCCGGTTCGTGCAGGCAGGGTCCGAGGTATCCGCACTGCTGGGACGCATTCCCAGCGCGGTGGGATATCAGCCCACACTGAGTACGGAAATGGGTGCGCTGCAAGAGCGTATCACCTCCACCACGCGCGGCTCGGTTACCTCCGTTCAGGCGATCTACGTCCCGGCGGACGACCCGACCGACCCGGCTCCGGCTACCACCTTCTCACACCTGGATGCGTATGTCTATCTGGAGCGGGCCATCGCCGCCAAGGCGATCTATCCAGCGGTGGATCCGCTGGTGTCGGTCAGCCGCAACCTGGATCCCAACATCGTGGGAGAAGAACACTACCGGGTGGCGCGCGAAGTGCAGGCCATTCTGCAACGCTATAAAGAGCTGCAGGACATTATCGCCATTTTGGGAATTGACGAATTGTCCGATGACGACAAACTGGTAGTCGCACGGGCGCGCAAAGTGGAGCGGTTCCTGAGCCAACCCTTCTATGTGGCCGAACAGTTCAACGGTATTCCCGGGCGGTATGTGCCGGTTGCAGAGACGGTGCGCAGCTTCACGGAACTGCTGCAAGGCGATTGCGATGACCTGCCCGAGCAGGCGTTCTACATGGTTGGCAGCATCGACGAAGCCCGCGAGAAGGCCAAGACACTGACCGCCTGAGGAGGCACCCATGTCAAGCACGTTTTCGCTGGAGATCGTAGCGCCCGATCGCACCGTACTCAGTACGCGCGCCATGTCGCTGGTTGCGCCAGGCACGGCCGGCTCGCTGGGTATTCTGGGTGATCACACCCCGTTGATGACGTCTCTAAAGCCCGGGGTGATGACCGTACGGTACGCCGATCAGAGCGACGAGGAACTGGCGATCGGGGGCGGTTTCCTGGAGGTGTGTGACAACCACGTGGTGGTGCTGGCCGACAGCGCCGAGCGCGCGGTGGACATCGACCTGGAACTGGCGCGCGAAGCGCTGGAACGCGCGCGGGCCGCGCTGGCCGATCCGACAGTGGATCCTGCCCGGGCGCGTCAGGCGCTGGACATCGCTATGGCGCGCCTGAAAGTAGCCGCTGGCGAGTCCTTTTTCCACTAACGTATCGCTGGATGTACGAGGCAACAGGCGTTCACCGGAAACGGCGAACGCCTGTTGACGTTTTGTAGGACAAACGGGGCTGTGGAACGGACTTGGCAGGAGCCGCCCCGTTTGCTGGTTAACTAACCAATGGATTACTGAAGCATTGTTCCTATCTACACTGAGCGAATAAATGCGGGGGGAGACGGCACGGATGAGTTTCGCTGATACGAAAGACGCCACACAAGCCGGACCGGCAACAGCATTCACGTTCAAGGTTGAGGTCGGCGCACCGCAAGGGGAGATCTTCCTGATTTCGGGGTGGAATGTCATTGAAGGACCGCATCCGCAGTTTGGGCCGATCTGCCAGGCCCCGTTTCGATGGGCCGCGCAAGGCGCCGCTTTGAAACTTCCGCTGGCGCCCAATGCCGACAATCGGATTACGCTCAGGGCGGATCCGCCCAATGCACCCGGGCAGCGCCTGATCGTCAAACTGGATGGCGAGCCGCTGGCTGATTGGCCGCGCACGGATTCGTTGGAATACACAACCGTCACCCCGGCTCAAATGGTCGGTAGCCGTTCCTGGGCGACACTATCTTTGCATAACAGTCACCCGGTGAAGTTCGACGGGGATACGCGTGACACTGCAGTCGCCATCCAGTGGGTTGAGGTTAGTTCGCAGGCAGCACGCAACCATCCCGCAGTGGAGTTGCTGAAAGAGCAGCTGACACCTGACGCATGGAATGCAGCGCCCACGCGATGGCGTTATCGATACGACCCGGTGGATTGCGGCGAAGTGACGACGCCCAATGTCTTTTGGAAAGTATTGAAGGAAACCACTGGATGGCAAGATGTCGACAACAGTTTTCAGCCGCAGCTTCATCGCGGCGATGTCTGCTGGTTTCGCACCATGCTGGCAAAATCGGATAGTCGGCGTGCCATGGCGTCCATTGCTCCGCCAGGGAAATGGGGGCCTTTGGATGACGTGCGAGCGTGGGTAAATGGCGATCCGGTATCTGGCGAAGAGCGCGAATTGGCAAGACACGTGGCGCGCCGCATTGCGCCAGGGGTAAATCTGATTGTCTATCGCGTGGTGAAGGGACCGCAGCCGAAGGTGCAAGGGCGACCGTTCACGGCGCCTCCGGCTTATTCCGGCCGATGGAGCGGTCGTTCGGTATGGATCTCGCCGGGGCTGCTCGAAGTGACTTCGGGTAGGCCACGCTGGATCGAAGCATCGTTGATTGCGCCTAATGGCCGGGTGTTAAGCCGGGCCAAACAGGCGGTTATTGGCAGGCGTGCCGATTTTTCCAGGCGCTGGTTCACCATGCCCCAGTTTGGACAATATTGGCTGCTGCTGAGAGACGACCAGGGACGGCGCGTACGGTATCCGGTGTTTCACCTGGGCATCCACCACTTCCACTGGGGATGGTACAGTGCGTATTCCGGCACAGGGTGGAACGGGTTCACACCCTGCAGTAACGACCATATCGACGAACTGATGGGACGGCTGGATGACTGGAAGCTGCCGCATCACTCGATCACGTGGCAAGGATGTATCCTGGCGCCGGGGACTGGTTTTCATCGCACGCAAGGAAAAGACTACATCCGTGCGTTCCGCGAAGCGATCCGCAGCGGGAAACTGCAGTTTGTGGGCAGCACATGGCAGCCGCGGAATGTGTGTACCGACTTCGGCGAGTCAATGGTCCGCAGCCTTCGCTGGAGCCGAAATGTCTACCGGACACAGCTGAACGACTCGCCGCATGTGTTCTGCAGTCATGACTCCACGTTAACGCCGCAGCAGCCGCAAATCCTGCGCATGCTGGGGTATGACTCGCTGGTCATGATCGATAACTGGTGGGGGCAGGGCCAGTCGGCGCCGGCGGGCAACGACTTGACATGGCGAGCACCGGACGGCTCGTCCGTGCGTACTGCCGACAGCTGGTACCATGGGACGCGCCCTCTGGCACAGGCCCGCCGGGCCATCCGATGCGGCAAGAACGCGATCCTATGTCACGAAGAGTTTGCGTGTCTTGACAGGACCGTATTTCTGGAACCATCGGATCGTGAACAGATGGCAAAAGAAGGCATTTTGGTGACGCCTGTATCCCTGGAGGAATACCTGAAACTCACCGAAGCACATGCCAAAGCGCGCCTCTACACCGGCGAGTCGAACTTGTGCCATAAAGGATGGACCGGCGGCGGACCGGAAGAGGTGGAGTACGAAAAGATCAACCGGCTGCTGGAGAGCCGTCTGGTGGCGCTGGATAACCTGATCGCCTGGGCCGCCGTACGAGGCATAAGACCCCTGCCGGATACGTCTCATCGGTGGGACATGTCCATGCGGTGGCACGAGTGCCACAACCACTGGGGCAATGGTTACCCAGAGTTGACCCGGGAAATGGCGCGCATGCTGCAGCAGACCGAACGTGAGCTGGTTGAACTGGCTTCGCGTTTGGCGCAGGACGCGGGAGTGGCCAGCGATGGGACCTGTTTGGTGAACCCGAACGGTTTCGAAACCGGTGGTCCCTTGGAACTGCGCGCGCCCCGATGGGCCAGGTCCATCCGCCTGCCCGACGGCACCTTCGCCCCCATACAGCATGGACGTTCATCCAGCCTGGCTGCCCTTCCGCCGCTGCCGCGCCTCAGCCTGTGCGGCGCTCGATGGTCGGTGCGTGACATCGCCGGAGTGGGTGCACGGCGTCTGTCAGACGGCCGCTTTGAGATGCGCAATGCGCTGATTCGGGTTGTCGTCTCACCGGACGGCCGCTACAGCGTGTATGACCGCCGAACTGGGCGCGTAATACTGTCGGCCGCCGGGGCGATATGGGCGGGCAAACCCAAAGATCAGTCAAAGGCTGTGCCCGTGAGCACAGAGGATAGGCCGCTGAACCTGGATGCGTATGGCAGTGTCAGACAGCAGGAACCCGCCCGGCTGCTGGAAGCGGGCCCGGCCCGGGCCAGCGTGGTCTGTCGGGTACACTGGCCCGGATACGACAATGTGTCCGCCAGTGTGCAGATCTCCGTATGTGCGGCAGAGTCAATGGTGCGCGTTACACTGCGGGTCGAGCCTTCGACACCATGGCACTGCGCACCGGCAGAAGGTCAGGCGCCCCCGCATGAGGGAACCTACATGCCGTCGCTGTTCGTTCAGTTTCCAGTTGCGGCACCATTTCAACCTGAAGCAGATATGGCCTACTGCGTCTCCAAAGGGGTATTGCCATCCACCAATGCCGAGACGTTTTTCAATATTCCCTTCCGGTGGCACACATTCAATGCGCTCTCGATGGCCGCGCCGCAGGGGGGCCGTTTCGTGGTGCTCACGCGCGGGTTGCATGACTTCATGGCCTTCAACAAGCCGTCGCCCTATCTAGGCTTGGCCTTGGCCAATACAGCTGGAGGCTGTCCGATCAGTCGGCCTGTGCGCCATGAATATGCGGTGCTGGTACGGCAATCTCCAGGCCATTTGCACGACGCAGAGGCGTACACCGCCGCGCAGGCGTTGCTGTCATCGCCCGTTGCTGTCAGCTCAGCGACAATAACTCGCGGGCAAGCCCTGACCCAGTTTCCTTTGGTTAAAGCCGAAGCAGGAGTCATCGTTACCGGCGTGGAAGTGGATACCAACGAACTGCGCATGCGTACGCTCAACCTGACGAAACGCGGCGTTCGATGTACGGCCGCACCCGATAACCCGTGGTCGCGGGCTCGCGTCTATCCCGGCGGTCACTATACGGGTGTGTTGCCCTCGCAGGCGGTGCGCGAGTGGCGCGTTACCCTGCCCCGAGACAGAGACTGAGACAGGAAGGTCAACCATGAAGCCCATCATCCTCAAGCCATCCGGTCAGAACGACACCGAGGCCATCCGTGAAGCGATCAAGCAGGTGAACGCGAATGGCTCCGGCGAGATCCGGTTTACCCCCGGACGATATCGGGTCTCCTGGCCCGCTCAGCAGGCGCACCCCATTTTCCTGCTGAACGAGGCGCATGATGTGCGTATTCACGGCGACGGCGCACGTATCTTGGGCGAAGGGCGTGTCAGTCTGTTCGGAGCGTTCAAGTGCCGAAATCTGCAGGTGACCGGTTTGGAAATCGACTGGCCCAAACCGCTGTTCGTGCAAGGCCGCCTGGATGTGGTCAAGCCCGAGTTCATTGAGGTGGTGCTGGAGTCCGGATACCCGGTGATGCCCGGTGAACCTGTGGGTGCGTTTATGGAATACGATCCAGCCACGCGAAAACCGACGCGCGGCGGACGGGAATGCTACAACAACTTCAGCCGCAGCGAGGCAGCCGGACCGGACCGGCTGCGTATCTACCTGTCGCGCCCGACACAGTGCCGTGAAGGCCAGTTACTGGTGGTGCGGCACCAGGTGTATGGCTTCAACACGTTTTACTTCACCCGTTGTCAGGATGTGCGTATGGAGCGCTGTACAGTGTTCGGCACGCCCGGGATGGCGTTCATCGCCGACACCTGCACCAATGTCACACTCGATCGGTTCCACGTACGCATCCTGCCGGGTTCCGGCCGGATGATGTCCGCCACCGCGGATGCCTGCCACTTCGGCGGGTGCAAAGGGCAGGTCACGGTGACCGGCGGCGTGTATGAAGGCATGGGCGATGACGCCATCAATTGCAAAAGCGGACTGTACCTGTCACTGCGGCGCCGTGAAGATGACCACACCATATTGGGGCAGCACAATCTGAAAATGGCCTCGCTGCCCGATCCGGGGGATCGCATGGAGGTGAGTCATGTGGAGGACATGCTGCCCTACGCCACACTGACCGTCGCCAGCGCAGAGATCCTGCCGGAGAGTGAAAACATGCATCGCGTCGCCTTTCGGGAGCCGTTGCCTTCGGAGCTGCGTGAAGGCGATGTGTTTGGCAACGCCACACGAGCCCCCCGGCTGCGAGTGTCTGGCATTACGGCCAAGAACAACCGCGCACGCGGGATCCTTTGCCAGACCCGCGGCGCGGTGGTTGAAAACTCGACGTTCGACGGCTGCAGCGGCGCCGGGATCATGGTGATGACGGAAGTGGTGTACTTCTTCGAGTCGATCGGCACACGGGATGTCACCGTCCGGAACAATCGGTTCCTTGGCACGAACTGGGGTGCGGCCAGTTCGGAAGCGCCGATCAACGTGATGGCCTACCTGAAGGACTTCGCGCTGCCTCCCAAGCCCGGAGTGCATCGCAACACAGTGATCGAGGGTAATCTGGTGTCGGATGGCCCCGGTGCCGGGCTGCATGTGGCCGGTGTGGATGGTATTGTCATCCGGAACAACCGGTTTATACGCATGTGCCAGAGCATGCCGGCCAATGCCCAGAAGCGCGATGTTGTGTTGCGGTCCAGCCGTAATATTCGGTTGGGACGCAATGACACACCGCATGGCATCGCGAACGAGAGCGCCGAATGACACCCGACCGCTTGGACCGTCGCCGGCTGAGGATGCTGCCGCTGTCGAGCCGCCGGCATGTTCTGCAGATCGACGCGATCGCGGTGACCGAGGATTCGCCGCTTCCCCCTCTGCCCGAAGCCGAGACTGTGCGCTTGAACCGTTGTGCCGAACGGATCCGCGCGGCGCGCGCCGCAGGCCGGCCGGTCATCCTGACGTTTGGCGCGCATCTGGTCAAGAACGGCCTGGGACCGCTGGTCATCCGGTTGATCGAACAGGGATGGGTCACTCATCTGGCAACCAACGGGGCAGGCTCCATTCATGACTGGGAGTTTGGCTTCATCGGCGAAAGCACCGAGGATGTGCGTGCTAATGTGGCCCAGGGCTGCTTTGGCACCTGGGACGAGACCGGCCGCTGGCTGAATCTGGCCGTTGCAGTCGGGGCTGTGGACGGTTTGGGCTATGGAGCTTCCGTGGGGCGGATGGTCAGCGAGCAGAGGCTCAGCGTTCCATCACGGCAACAGCTGCTCGCCCAACTCAGTGCGGCTATCGATGGTCAGGTCACATGGGACATGGCTGCTGCGGCGGCGGATCTGCTGGAACTGATCGACAATCAGCAGGTACCGACCGGTGACGTTTCGCTGCCTCATGCTCGACCGGATGTCTGCATGCAGCGGGCGGCGTGGCAGGCGGGCATTCCGTATACGGTGCATCCGGGCGTGGGATATGACATCATCTACACGCATCCGGTCAACAGTGGCGGAGCGATTGGCCGTACGGCATCGCGCGACTTTCTCTGTTACGCCGATGCGGTGTCCCGCTTGGATGGCGGCGTGCATCTCACCGTGGGAAGCGCCATCATGGCGCCGATGATCTTCGAGAAGTGCATGTCGATGGCCAACAACCTGGCGATCAGTGAGCATCGACCGGTGCTGCAGCGTCATTACATGGCGGTGGTGGATATCCAGGACGGTGGCGAATGGGACTGGGCGCACGGCGAACCACCCAAAGACAATCCGGCCTATTATCTGCGGTTCTGCAAGTCGTTCCATCGAATGGGGGGGCAGTTGGATTATCTATGCATGGACAATCGGTGTTTTCTGCAGCACCTGTACCGAAGGTTGGCGACCGGTGGTTGATCCCATGAATGGTTCGCTGCGTCCGCTGTATCACTTCACCGCCCCGACCGGCTGGCTGAATGACCCGAACGGGCTGGTGTTTTGGAAGGGCGAATACCACCTGTTCTACCAGCACAACCCGACCGGTACCGAGTGGGGCAACATGCACTGGGGACACGCCGTCAGCCGCGACTTGGTCCGCTGGTCTCATCTGCCGGTGGCGCTCGCGCCGGACAGCAACGGCGCCTGTTTTTCGGGCTCGGCCGCTATGGATCTGGAGGGCGCCACCGGGCTGCAAACCGGCAGCGAGCCGGTGATGGTGGCTCCCTATACCGGAGAGGGCCACGGACAGTGTCTCGCTTGGAGCAACGACCGGGGACGCACCTGGTCGCGCTGGCCAGGCAATCCGGTGCTTCCGTTGTGGCCGGATCGGGATCCGCGTTTGTTTTGGTATGCCCCGGAGCGCAAGTGGGTGATCGCGCTCTACGTCGAGACAGGCAGCCGGTTAGGGCAGAAGTCCATCGCCATCTACGAGTCCAAGGACCTGAAGGAGTGGACCTACTGCAGTGAGACGCCGGGTTTCTACGAGTGTCCCGATCTGTTCCCGCTGCGGGTAAAAGGCGCGCGCGATGTGCGCTGGGTGCTGCACGGCGCGGACGGGCGATACCTGGTGGGCCTGTTCGATGGTCACCGGTTCACGGCTCAGAGTGACCTGCGCCCCATGGATCAGGGCGCCAACTTCTATGCCGCGCAGACGTGGAACGGGGTTCCGACCTCCGACGGCCGGCGGATCCAGATCGCCTGGATGGCCGGCGGTCAGTATCCCGGTCAGCCGTTCAACCAGCAGATGAGTTTTCCGTGTACGTTGGAACTGCTTCCGGATGAGACCGGGGCGGCAGTCGCCCGCTGGCCGGTGCGTGAGATCAGGTCGCTGTACCAACGGCGCTATACCCGTCGGGCGATACGGCTCAAGCCGTCAGCCGGTCTGCATGTGGTGACCGGCGAGGCGTTGGACGTGACCGCGCGGTTGCGTTCACTGGGTGCGGCCAGTGTCACCATGAATACCTTGGGCACGCCCATCACAGCCGATTTCCACGCCCGCCAGGTGGCCGTGGGTGACAAACGCGCCGCGATGCGTTCCGCAGAGGATGTTACTCTGCGGGTGTTGATCGATCGCACCTCCATCGAGCTGTTTGCCGATGATGGGCGCGTCTCGATGACCTCCTGCCGTCTTCCCGTACCGGGTGAACCCTCGATGTACTGGAACTGCGAAGGCGGCGACGTGGAGATCCGGAACCTGCATGTGGCGGATATCGGCTGATACCCCGCCGTCCGGCTCGGACGCTTTGTACCGGCCGATGCCAGGGCCCTATTCGGTAGTGACCGTGCCGGAACTGGTGCTTCGGAAACGCGATGGCGCGAATGTTTCCGTGTTGATCAGAGCGCCGCGCGTCCAAGCGGACCGCGACCGCCAGCGGCCGATGGTGGTGTTTTCGCATGGAGCGGGTGGAGACTGCCGCGCTTTTAGCGACCTGTGTACGTATTGGGCCAGTCTTGGCTATATCGTGGTCAACCCGACGCATGCCGACTCCGTGCGTTTGCGCCGGGAGCACGGTGAGACGCTGAGACTGGGAGAGGATATCAGGACGCAGGTGGTGCGTGGTGTGAACCTGATGGATCGGGCTGCCGATATACAGAAGGTCCTGAATTCGGCCGAATCGATAGAAGCGGCATTGCGGCGTCAGGAGACACAGGCGGCGATCAACCCGAAGCAACTCGCGCTGGCGGGACACTCGGCCGGCGCGTTGACCACACAACTGATGGCCGGCGTACGGTTCTACCTGCCCGGGCGTCGGGCTCCGCTCAGCATGCCCGAGGCTCGCTTTTCCGCGTATATACTCATATCCGGCCAAGGACTGAGCCGGCCGGCATTCCGAAAAGACTCATGGAAGGACATCACCCGCCCGATGATGGTCATCGCCGGAAGTGATGACCGCAGCCCGGTGAACGATGAGACCCCCGAAGGCCGCACTCATCCCTATCGCTACGCGCCTGCGGGTGGCAAGTACCTTGTGTTCATACAGGGCGCAACGCACAGCTCTTATGCCGGTAAACGGACGTCGGCGCTGCTGGGCGACACGCCGTCCGCCAGCATCACATACATCACGCAAGTGGTGGCCTCCTGCACCGCCGCCTTCCTGGATGCGCATCTGCTGTCAGACCGCGCCGCGCACCAATGGCTGCAGTCCAGCAAGCCGTCCCGCATTCCAGGCGGCCAACTGGAATACGCCCACAAGTAACGGCGGGTGGCAATAGAGGCGACCCCCTGTGGTCGCCCTGATCCCCGCGGGCGGGCACAGG
Organism: uncultured bacterium; assembly: GCA_964535125.1. Taxonomy (GTDB): domain Bacteria; phylum Armatimonadota; class HRBIN16; order HRBIN16; family HRBIN16; genus CAZHSN01. The sequence goes on along the minus strand of CAZHSN010000061.1, from coordinate 9,772 downwards.
GCAGGCACAGGGGCCTGCCCGTGCGTGGCTGGCGGCGGATCGACCTGCAAGACCAAGAACGCGTCTGTGACTGATTTGACGCAGGCGATGACCGCCCTGATGCCGACGGCTCGCATCGGCGACGCTTAACGTCAGACATGGTTCCTGCATTCCCGGTTACGCGGTGTGTCTGGATAGGTGAGTTGCTTCCCGCTGCCGCACCATCCCGCGTCCCAGGCAGGAATCGCCCGGGCCGGGGGCGTAGCGGAGGCGGGGAGCGGACGAACGCATTTCCGGGAGGTGTGCCATGGACTTGTTGCCCATCAGCGGGCTGACCGTGAGCGCCGCGGCAGCGGAGGGGGAAGCCGGGCGCTGGCCGGCGCATATCCAGCGCGTACTGGATACGGTGCAGCCGTTGAAGCACCGCCGCGGACGAAGGTTGCCACTGTACCTGTGGCCGGCTATGGATCCGGGGCCGGTGAGTGCGAAGGATGCCGACTGGCTGGTGCGAGAGCTGGACCGTCGCGGCGTGGGGCTGGTCTGTCGATGGGACTGGAGCCGAAAAGAGCAGAGCCTGGCCGAAGCATTAGTCGTGGCGCGCGCACAGCATCGGCGCGGGCTGTTGATACACATCGACGCGACCGCGTGTTTGTACTCCTTTTTTGATGGAGATCCGCGCACTGCCCATCTGGACGCTGAAGGGAACCCATTCTGGGATCCCTCATTCGGGCCGCCGCACATGGGATGTCCATTTGCCATCGACCATCGGCGCGCTGCCATTCGCGAACGAATCGAATGGTTCGCCGAAGCGTATCAGCGCGAGGGGCTGCCGGCCGGTTTTGTGTTCGCCGACTGGGAGGTGGATGGTCCCATCGAGTGGAACGGCGCCTGGGAGGCGTCGAAACGCTGCCGCCGGTGCCGCGAACATCTGCCGGATATCGACAATTTTCTTGCGTTTCAGAAAACACTGCGCGATCTGCGGGCTGACCTGCAGCACGATGTGTATGCGGAACCGCTGCGGCGTCGTTTTCCCAACGTATTGGTGGGCAACTATGCCGTTTACCCAAACGACGGCTTTCGATACTGGTACGACTACTTCGAAACCGAGGATCCGCACGCGCCCGGGCTCACCGACCAGAAGGCGCGGTACCGGCACTGGGCCAGCGAGTTCGAGGCGGCCGGCTACACCTTCGCCATGCCCGTGGTCTACACGTGGGAGCGTATCTGGAACTGGTATGACTTTACACCCGGTGACTACCGCTGGTTCTATAACATGCTCCGGGTGGCTTCGAACGCGGGCAGGCATACACACCGGTCGGTGCCGGTGATCAGTTTCGTGCATTGGCATACCACCGCCCCTTCCGACCCGCCCAACCCGGAGGTGCAGCAGATGAGCGAGCAGGCCTATCAGGAGCTGCTGTGGCACATGCTGCTGCGAGGCACAGATACCTTCTTCCTGTGGTGTATGCCGGATGAACAGGTCAAGGAGATGTCGTTGCTGCATTCGGTATGGGCTGCGGCGCAGGAGTATGGCGACTTTCTGGATCACGGCGTACCGGTCTGTTTTGATGTGCCGAGTCTACCGGCGCCGGTGGTCTCCGGTCTGCTGTGGAGCGATCGGCTGCTGGTTCGGCGCACAGAATTTGGTGCTTCGAATGGTCCGGTGGAACTGACGGTTCGCGGCCGCTCCATCCGTATACCGCCAGCGCCCGGTCGATGTCAGGTGCTCTCGGCAGGTGGTGGGCGGTGACGGGGCGCGCTGGATTGAGCCGGATAACGGCTGGCAGAACACAAGAAGACGTTGGCGCTGTTCGAAGGAGGAAGCCCGTGGTGATGATCGATCCCGGCCTGGTGACGCAGACATTGCGCGAACTGGATGTATGGCTGATGCCGCAGCCGAAGCAGCTGGCGCTGACCGGCACGCGCTGTGATCTTAGACGCTGCCAGGGAGAGTATACCGCAGGTTTACAGGGCGTTCAGCGACGGCTGGCGACGGATGCCCGCGACCGGTTGCGCGCCGCAGCGGGAGTGTCCCTGCGTACGCTGTCCAGCGCGCCCACCGGCCCTGCGGTGGTGCTGGAACTGTGCCGCAACGGCCGGGTGCGTCATGCGTCCGCAATCCGCGACGCTCACCTGAAAGGGCTGGGCGATCAGGGCTATGTGCTGCATGTGGACAGACGGGGCATACATGCCGCGGCGACAGGTTACCCGGGGTTGGTGTACGCCACGCGCACCGTGGCGCAGATGGCCTCTGGACGCCCGGCATTGCCCGGAGTCAGCATCCGTGACTGGCCGGCCATGCCGTATCGCGGCATCCATTACGACATCAGCCGCGGTCAGATGCCTACCGACGACACATTGCGTCGGCTGTGCCGGTTGATCGCCGATGTCAAGATGAACCTGATGGAGTTATACATCGAGGACACCTTCCAGTGGCGCTCGCATCCTGCGATCAGTGCACCGGAAGCGATTACAGCGGAACAAGCCAAGGCGCTGTTTCGGTACGGAGCGGGACTGCAGGTGGAGATCCACCCGATGCTGCAGGTGCTGGGGCACTTCGGCATTATTGGCAGCAAACCGGGGTACCAGCAGTACATGGTGCCGGGCGGCGCCACGGTCGATATCCGTAAGCCAGAGGCGCTGCAGTTCATGCGGGAGTTGGTGACCGAGATCGTCGAGGCGTTCCCGGGGCGGTTCTTGAACGTGGACATCACCGAGATAGACGATCAGCTGTTCGCCCAAACAGGTACCGATCAAGAGCAGTTGACGGAGCTGATCCTGCAGTATGTCCTGCAGCTGCGTGAGTGGATTCGCCCATACGGCACGCGGCTGATGATCGCGCAGTGTCAATTGTCAGCCGCCGGTTCGCTGGCGGGCATCGGCTCGGTGATCGACAGGCTTCCCAAAGACATCGCCATCGGCAGCTATTATACGGCGGAGTTTTATGGCGGGTGGGAACGCGACTATCCGCGCCTTCAGTCGCTGGGTATCGACTTTATGGCGCAGTCGTGGATCGATTCGCATGGGCATATCATGCCGCATGTCCGGCACAGCATGGACTTCTCGGATCTCACCGTCACGCGCGGTCTGCAGTTCGACGCCTGCGGAAGCGTCACCTGTGACTGGGGCGACGCGGGGCATTACCACTTTGCCGGGCTGACCTGGTACCCGCTGCTCTATCACGGCGTGTCCGCCTGGTGCGGCGGTGCGGTTGACAGAGATTACTTCAATGACGCCTACTGCCGTCTGCTTTTCGGCGCGCGGAACGACGCCATCGCCCGGGCCATACAGCTTGCGGGTGACATCAACGCTCAGCCCATGGTGATCCGCACTGAGGCTGGGGATACGCCTATCCCGCCGTATCTGGGTAACGCCACATTCGGGCGGTACTACTATGAATTCTTCGGGGATCCATTTACCGACCCTCGGATCACCGAAATCGTGGATCCGCTGCAGAAGGGACGGGAGATTCTCGCGCCGGCTAACCGGGCGGCGGCACTGCTGTCCGCTGCATTAACTGCCGCCCGAAGCAATCGAGACAACTTGGAGCAGCTGTTATTCGCCGCGCGCAACTATCAGGCCATGGGGCAGAAGCTGGTGCTGCGCGCGCATGACCTGAACCCATCGATACCGCGTGAGCAGGTGCAACAGGAAGTGCGCGGACTCCTGCAGACCTATCATCAACTGCGTGCCGACTTCGCCCGTCTGTGGCTGGCCGAAAATCGCGACAACGCGGGATACCGTGAGTTGTTGAGCCGATACGACCGATTGATAGCAGCCTTGCAGACACGATTGAGCAACCCGGCATGACTGTGAAAAGGATGGTGCTGGCGCTGATGATGACCACGAGCGCGCTATGGGGAGCGCCTGATGCATACCGCGATGACAGCCTGGCCCTTCGCCGTATGGTACCCACCTGGATGCAGGCGACGCAGCTGTCGATGCCTCCCGATGCCTGGCTGGAGGTGCATCGCAGTCACTGCCCGGTGGAGCGCAATGCGCGCTGGGGCAAACCGCTGAACATCGCGCGGAGGGCGTATGCGTCTGGCATCTACACCCACGCTCCCAGCCGGATAACGGTGCACCTGGGTTCGCCCGGAAGACAGTTGGACGCGGCCGTGGGGGTGCACTCCAACGAACAGACAGCAAGCGGCATGGCCAGTGTGCGGTTTTCGATCGTTGTTCGGGGAGAGCGCGTGTACCATTCCGATGTGCGGAAAGAGGGCATGCCTGCGCTGCCGCTTCGGGTAAACCTGAAGGGCGCGGACTGCCTGGATCTGGAGGTCGACGATGCAGACGACGGGATCCACAGCGATCAGGCGGTCTGGGCGGATGCCCGCGTCACGCTGTCCGATGGCTCTATACTGAAGCTGGGTGACCTTCCGGTGGTGGGTGGCCCCCAGGCTGTCTCGGCGAACACTGCGGTATTCCCCTTTACCTTTATATATAACGGTGTCGCGTCGGACTCGCTGCTGCCCGAGTGGCCGAGCGCCCGCCACACCCGACGCCTGGATGACACCCGGACGGAGACCACCCGCACCTGGACCGATCCGGCTTCCGGACTGGAGGTGCGCTGCGTATCCGTGGAGTATGCGGACTTTCCCACCATCGAGTGGACCCTCTACTTCCGCAATACGGGATCGACGGATACACCGATCCTGGAACAGATCCAGCCGCTGGACATGCGGTTCGCCCGGTATGCCGATCCGTCCAGTGAATATGTGCTGCACCACAATCGCGGCACGCTGGTGACCACAATCAATGTCCCGGCCGGACAGCGCGACTTCGAACCGCTCACGACCACGCTTTCGGCGGGGGTGGAGCAGCGGTTCGCGCCACCGCAGGGGCGTCCGTGTGCGGGTGATTGGCCCTACTTCAACCTGGCCTGGGGCGGCGGCGGCCTGATCATGGTCGTGGGGTGGCCCGGGGCGTGGGATGCCGGTTTCACCCGTGACGCCGGTGAGCAGCTGCACGTACAGGCGGGGCAGCAGCGCACCCGCTTGCGGCTGCATCCCGGCGAGGAGATCCGTACACCGTTGATCGTGCTGCAGCGCTACTCGGGAGACTGGTTGAAAGGACAGAACATATGGCGCCGATGGATGTGGGCGCACAACCTGCCCCGACCCAACGGGGAGATGCTGCAGCCGTTCACCGCGGCGTTCTGCGGCTATTATTTCCCCGATCTGACGATCACCGCCAACGGGGAGAAGCAGGCCATCGACCGGTACGCCGAAGAGCGTCTGCTGCCGGACGCCTGGTGGGTGGATGCCGGATGGTACAAAAAGACCGACCCGGACGGCAATGACTCCTGGACGATCACCGGTACTTGGGAGCCGGACCCCGAGCGGTTCCCGGATGGGTTGAAACCGGTGTTTGAATATGCACGCGCCCGAGGCATCCCGAAAGGGGTGCTGTGGTTCGAACCCGAACGGGTGGCGCCGGGTTCATGGCTGTACCGTGAGCGTCCCGAGTGGCTGCTGGGTCCTGACGGGCAGTACAAGTTGTTGAATCTGGGACATCCGGAAGCGCTGCAGTGGTGCATCGACATGGTCGACCGTACGCTCAATGAGGCCCGGATCACCATCTACCGCGAGGACTTCAACTTTGGTCCGTTGAACTGCTGGCGCCATCAGGAGCCGGACGACCGCCAGGGGATCAATGAGATCAAGCATGTGGTTGGTCATCTGGCGTTCTGGAAGGAGCTGTTGCGACGTGATCCGCGTCGGCTGATCGATACCTGCGCGTCAGGAGGGCATCGACTGGATCTGGAGACGCTGCGCCTGTCCGTGCCGCTCTGGCGCACCGACTATCCCTGGGAACCGGTCGGGCAGCAGTGCCAGACCTATGGGATCTCTCTGTGGATACCATATCACGGTACCGGCGTGGTATCCGATGATCCGTATATCCTCCGCAGTGACATGGCGCCGTTCTTCCTGATGTCCTGGGACATGAACCGGCCGCAGGACTTTTCCCGCCTGCGTGCACTGATGGCCGAGTGGAAGCGGTTGGCTCCCCATACGCGCGGCGACTTTTACCCGTTGACCGACTACAGTGTGGGAGAGACTGTATGGATGGCCTGGCAGTATAACCAGCCCGAAACACGGTCGGGAGCGGTGCAGGTGTTTCGACGCGACGGCAGCCCGTATGAGACCGCTCGGATGGTGCTGCGCGGCCTCGACGAGTCGGCACGGTACCGCATTACCCATCTCTCTACCGGCAGGACGTTGGTGATGACCGGTAAGGCGCTAATGACAAAGGGAATGCCGGTGACTATGCGGCAGCGGCCGGAAGCGGCGACTTGGGAATACCGGGTGGTGGACTGACAGCAACAGGATGAGGAGCCGAATGAGCGACAAAGACAAGACGCGCGCCAACGGCGCACGGGACTGGGGTGGGTTCACCCCATTGACGGAGAGGGACCGGTGGATGGATGCCCCGGATATCAGCGCCGCACCGGACGGGGGGATGTGGGCGGCCTGGCTGACGCGCGAATCCGACGATCTTGAGAGTCTGATGGTGCGTTTCAGCCAAACGGGAACTGATTGGAATCCCTCGGTGGTTGCGATGAGCGGCGCGCTGGAGCATTTGGCCGTGGCCGCGCTATCCGACGGGGTGGCGGTGGTTGCCTGTGCAGAGATCACACCCCAGGGGTGGCTGCTGCGTACTGCAATGGTACGAGACGGCGCTGTACACCCCGTGCGGGCACCTCGATCGCCAGGAAAGCCCGCCTTTCCGGTGTTGTGCGCTGCACCCGATGGTGCGGTCTGGATGGCATGGGAGTCATGGCATCGCGGCCGTATGGCGATCTGTGTCAGCCGTTTGCAGAAGGGCCGTTGGAGCCGCACATTGACCGTGCACGCTGAGTTGGGCGCGTATGATCCGGCCATCTGCTGTGACGGGCAGTCCCGACTGTGGATCTGCTGGACCGCCAATCAGCCGGGGCATCACCGCTGCATCCAGGCGGCGTGTTACCAGCCCGATCTGAGTTGTGCCGTTGGCCCGTTGCTGGTGGCGCAAGGTGGGCCGCTGCCAGGACTGTGTGCGCTGAACAGCCATCCATCCATCGCCTGTGATGGCGAAGGGCGCATCTGGGTGGCCTGGGAGCACGACAGCGCCAGTTCGTCGCGCAGACAGCATCCGCAGACATCCAACTGGATCGGCCGCCGGGAGGTAACCGTGCGTTGCTGGGATGGCGCACGCTGGCTGGAAACGGCCTCCCGGGGCTTGGTGTTCGCTGGCCATAACGACCACATGCCGAGGCTGTTGTATGACCGGACCTGCGGGTTGGTGGCCCTGTCCCGTGCCTCATGGGGTGCTTATCAACCGGGGCCGGGTGTGCTGGAGGACCGGCGTACCTGGGACATCCGTTTCAGCCGGCTCACCGCATCGGGCTGGACCGAGCCGGTTGGTCTGTTACGCACGCATGTTGGCCTGCCCGAGATGGGGCGATTGCATCGTCCGGCGGCCGCGGTTGCCCATGAGGCGATCTGGGTATGCTGGCAAGCGGATGATCACAACTCGCAACCGACGCTGATGAACCAGGCCGCGCCGGTCAGCTGGATCAATTGCGGCAGCGTCAAGCTGTCATCGCCCGATGGAGCCCCTTCCATGAGCCGGGTTTCGGGTGACCCGCGTCCCGGACGCGCCTATGCGATCGACCGGGGAAAGCGCCCGCAGATCCGCGTCGGGAATGAACGTTTTACGTTGATCTGGGGCAACTGCCATGAGCACACGCTGCTGTCGCGCTGCTGGGGCGATGGTTCGGATGCGACTGTGCATGAAGACTACCGCTACGGATACGACATTGAAGGGTATGACTTCATCGCCCTGACCGATCACTGTTTTGACTCCTGGGAGCCGGTCTGGCGCGAAACCCGCCGGGCGGCGATGTACTACAACGACCCGCCATCGGTGGTGGCCAATCCCGCTTATGAGTGGACCGCCGTTGCCCGCGGGATTGCGCCCAGTTCGGGACATCGGAACATCGTGTTGGCCAGCGATGCCGATGCGCAGCTGATGCTGGACGGAAATAAGCTATTGGCGTTCGACCGCCCCGGTCACGGCAACGTGATTGACGACGTTTGGGCACATATGCGTGCGCATCGTATCGATGGGGTGACCATCCCGCATCACACAGCCGAGGCCGACCACGTCATGAACTGGGATCATCACGATCCCGAATATCAGACCGCGGTGGAGATCTTTCAATGCCGGCTCTCCAGTGAGTATGCAGGGTGTCCCCGCCAGAATCCTCACGCCTACAAGCCCGGCGGCGCCTGGGTGTGGGATGCACTGGCGCGCGGCTACCGACTTGGTTTTGTGGCGAGCGGCGATCACAACAGCATGGGAATGGGACGCACCGCGCTGCTGGTGCGCGAGATCAGTCAGGCCGGTGTGGTGGAGGCGATTCGTGCTCGCCGCTGCTACGCAACCACGGGTATGCCCATCTTTTTAGACTTCCGGGTAAACGGATGCGTGATGGGTACGGCCACCACGCATGATGGCGGCGCTCCGGTGATCACCGCGCGGATTCACGGCACGGCGCCCCTCCGTGAGGTGGCGATCATCAGCAACTGCCGCATCGTGCATACGATACAGGGTGAGGCGCTGGCCGGAACGCAGGAACTGAAGATGCAATGGACTGACCGCGATCATGTGGCGGGGCAGCTGGTGTGGTACTACCTGCGCGTACAACAGACTGACGATCAGATCGCCTGGGCCAGCCCCGTCTGGCTCGACTGAGGCGTTTACATATATATATGTAACGCAAGCAAATGGCCGGGAACGCAAGCAAATGGCCGGGAGCGGAGCATCCCGGCCATCAGTCTGTTGATTCGCAAACGTGCTAGTCCACTGGCAGCATCAGCACCGGCCGGATCTCTACAGGACCGAGCAAACCCGATGACTGCAGCGGCGATTCGGCGTTGTAGATCTGCGTGGGAACCCAGGTGCGGCGCTGATCGGCCGGCCGCTGATAGTCGCCGATCAGTCCATTCACCCAGTTGTTGGTTACCTCAACGCGGATGGTGTTGGTCCCCGGCCGCAGCGCCTCCGTGACGTCCGTCTGGAAGGGGACTTTCCACAGAATGCCTAACGGTTTGTCGTTGACCCAAACCCGGGCCATCACCTGCACATCGCCGAGATCCAGCACCCATCGCCGATCCGCAGTCAGGAGAGAGGGAGCGACATCGATGACTGCGGTGTAGCTGGCGGTTCCCGCGAAGTAGCGGATACCTGGCAGTTCGTGACGTGACCAATCGACGAGCGAGTCGAATTGGATCTCGGACGGTGCGTCCGAACCCGGGGCGAACCGAACGCGCCAGGGCCCATTCACCGGGATGGAACTCGGCATCTCATCGACGCGCACAGTGCGCGATCGTCCATCGGAGCGGCGGACCGTGTACGTACCGGGGGCTTCGATCTGGGCTGTCAGTCGGTTGTTGGACAACTTGAACGCGATCGGTCGGATTGTCTGCTGAGTGGGCTGTATTGAGAGCAGCCCGTTTTCGGCAATCCGCCGGGTGAATGTCTGATCGCCTAATCGGTACGTGACTTCCAGTTGCTTTACCACCAGCGGCGCTGGGTCGCTGCCGAAGAGGGTGTTGGTGGCGTCCACATGGATGCCGTTGTCGATGACTTGCCGGCGCAGCGTTTCGGTGACGTCCATACGACGCACCGGGTCATCCACGATCCCGTATACACCCTTGCTGATCTCCAGCGGCAGGCGGTCGGCAGCCTGCCTGCGGGAGACTTGAGCGGTCATGGATGTAACCGGGGTGGGGACAGCCGGTTT
>CAZHSN010000060.1:0-20950 GCA_964535125.1 uncultured bacterium | reverse complement strand
CCTGCCCGGACTCGACAACGCGTTTGGAATACCGCACGCACGGCGCGCAGGCAGCGTTCCGTGTGAACACCCCGGCCACATCAGCGGGCGTGTCCGAGACGATCAGCGCGACATCAGGCCCTTGGGTCTTCAGACCGCACCGCACGCCGGACGCTCGAAACCCCCTGGGGGCTGTGACCCCGCCCTCAATCCAGCGGCAGATATCATCCATGGGTGACTCCCTCCTCAACCGTCGCCGCCTCCTCATCAGGCCAATAGCGCACATTGGTGATGACCACACCCCGAATGCCGCCCAACGCCATTTTCAGCAGCACGGCCGCATTGGCATGCAGCAGTTTTTCCCAGATACCGCTCACCACGAACTCCGGAACAACCACCGTGACCAGTGCATCAGGTCGCTCCTCTTTCACCTGTTTGACGTACTCGACCAGCGGCTGTACCAGTGACCGGTAGGGCGAGTCGATGATCACCAGCGGCACGCCATGTCCCCAGTCTTCCCACTCGCGCAGAATAACGCTCTTGAGTTGGGTATCTGGCATGGTCTCTATTCGAACCGCACGCACGTCATCAGACAGTTGACGCGCATACCGCAACGCTTTGATATTGCCGCGGTGCAGCCGGTCCATCAGCACGAGCACTGTATGGGACCGATTACTTAAATCAGGTCGGTAATCGGGTTCTACACGCAATTGATTGCGCAGTTTCTCATAGTGGCGATTCACAACGGTAAACCAGGCCATCAACATAGGTATAACTATCACCACAACCCAAGCACCTTCGAGCGTTTTTTCGAAGATGATTATACACAGTACAATGCATGTAGCAACAGCACCCAAGCCGTTAAAAGTTGCCTTTAAACGCCATAACCGACTTCTTTCGCGAGACCAGTGGCGGACCATTCCGGTCTGACTGAGCGTGAACGATAAAAACACTCCGACCGCATAGAGCGGGATCAATCTGTCGGTATGACCTTGGAACGCGACAACCAACAGACTCGATGCGAGACCGAGTAGAAGTATCCCATTCGAAAACACCAAACGGTCGCCTAGGTTAGATAACTGCCGAGGCATGAACTTATCATTAGCCAAGATAGCTACCAGACGTGGAAATCCATTATACACAGTGTTTGCGGCAAGCAATAGCGTGATGGATGTACTGAAAAGGACGGCACCCATCAGAAGTCGGTTGTTGTGGAATACCGAGTATGCGACCCAGTAGATGACAGTATGGCTGTCGAAGTCTTGGGCATATACGACCTTTAAGTGCTTTGCAAGATAGCTAACGCCACCAAACATAACAGCCAGCAACGCAGCCATCATCAGCATCGTTTGTGCCGCGTTCCGGCTTGCCGGTCTTCGAAAAGCCTGTACACCGTTGCTGATGGCCTCGATTCCTGTGAGAGCGGCACATCCGCTTGCGAATGCCTTGAACAACAACAGTAGAAGAGCCATACCAGTTAAGTCAGAAGGGCCAGGATTGGTTGATACCCAGTTCTTATACTCCGATAATGCGTGCAGGTCATACGGATGGTATCCGAACACCGGTCCAAGTATGCCCGTAGCGAGCATCGCCAACATGCAGAACACGAAAAAATAAGTTGGTAATGCAAACAGTATCCCTGACTCTCTGACGCCATGCAGATTAGCCAGTGTGAGGAAACAGATGGCTAGTAGACAAAGTAATACTTCCTGCCCTTGCATTGACGGAAAAAAAGACGTAACTTGCTGCACGCCAGCAGCTACACTCACCGCCACCGTCAACACATAATCTGTCAAGAGTGCGGCCGCAGCCAGCAAACCTGCCCGCATGGAGAGATTTTCACGTGAAACAACATAGGATCCCCCGCCATTCGGGTATGCATAAATCGTCTGGGTGTAGGATAATGCAACCAAAACAAGCAGTATGATGATGGTCCATGAAATAGTTGTCAGATAAGGTATACCAGCTGCGCCGGCCACGGTAAGCATAAGAAGTATCTCTTGCGTACCGTATGCCACGGAGGACAGAGCATCTGATGAAAAAATGGGTAACGCTAGAATTTTGGGTAGACGCTGTTCCTCGAGTCGCTCACTAGCTAGCGGCGAACCAAACACCAGTCGCCGCAGTATGCTCCAAGTTGTCATGTTTTGTTCTTATACCTGCTCCATGAGCTGACAGAGTCGTTGCTGCGGGCAAGGATACCACGGAATGTGCGATTGCAGCTTGGTGAACTCGGCGTCTATGCCGGCGTCTTGCGCCGCCATCGTCACGGTACGCACGGCTGCAGCACCCAACAACGCCGGGGCCATACTGACGCGCGCGTTTAGAACAAGCAGTCCACCGGTGATATCGCCCAATTCGGCGCCGCCGATCTCGGGGCATTCCCCCGCCCGATAGATGTTACCACCCATCATCCGCTCACCGTCACGCAGCAGAAACCGTACCCGCACCGATTGGCACTCACGACAACGAAACGCCTCGCACAACCGCTGCATCAACGCCTCACAGAAACCACGTGCGGAGAACGGTTCCGCAGACTGCAACCGTACCGTGCAGCTCAACCAACCCATACGCGTGCCGCCACTGGAGTACTGACTGGGATCCGCCTCATGATGCATGCGTGATGTCAGCGGCGCATCACGCAACAGCAGGGCGGCCAGTTCGGTGACACCGCGTCCATCATGGGTGGAGGCCACCAGTACCTGGGTGCCGGGGTGCTGATGCTGCAGGTTTTGGCGTATCAGTTCACACTCAGACGCGGTTAACAGATCGATCTTGTTGAGTACCGCCACGTCGGCCTCATCAAACTGTTTGGCGTACATGGCCCGGACCGCCGGCTCCAGTTCGGTCTCATCCGGCGCGGCCAGCAACTCGTACGCGCGCGCAGGGTCCACCACGGTAGTGTACGGTCCCGCATGAAACTGCGAACCATAGAACTGCTTCAACGGGGTCAATATGGTGGCCGCGATATCGGCGCAACTGCCAGCCGGTTCGCAGATCAGTATGTCGGGTCGCTGTGCCAGCACCGCCTCGGTGTTGTCCACCAAGTCCTCCAGGCTGCAGCCGAAGCACCCGCCGCCGATCTCCTCCAACGGGGCGCCGAACTCGCTGGAGACGCGCTCCAACAACGCTTCCGGGTTGGCTGCGGCAACCAGTCCCACCCGCAATCCATCGGACAACCAGACACGAGTCAGTGCGCCGATCAGGCGCGTCTTACCCGCGCCCAAGAACCCGCCGATAAAGAGCAGGCGTACTCGGTGCGGTGCGGGATCGGGTGTGTGCGATGATGCGGATGACATGGACGGTCAGCCTCCTCAGATGACTCCCTGCATGGGGGCGAACGGCGGAACACGCCCATATTGTAGCACAGCAGCCGGCCGAAACGGCCTCAGACCGCATGGCCGTCCCGCGCTTCAGCCACTAACGGTTGCGGCCGATGCATCCTCCCCATCGGTCCAATAGCGGACACTAGTCACCACCACGCCGCGTACACCGCTGAAGGCCAGTTTCAACAAAACAGCGGTGTTGGCATGCAGCAGGCGCTCCCACATGCTGGACACCACGAACTCCGGTATGATCACCGTCACCAGCCGGTCATCGTGTTCTGCGCGCACCTGTTGAACATACTCCACTACGGGGCCGACCAGTGATCGATAGGGCGAATCAATGTTAACCAGCGGAGTGCCCTGACCCCAATCCGCCCATTCGCGCAGAACCACCTGCCTGATACCCGGATCAGGCGTCACCTCTATCCGCACGGCCCGGACATCGGTCGAGAGACAAGCGGCGTACTGCAGCGCGTTCACATTACCCCGATGCAGTCGGTCGATCAGCACCAACACGGTATGCGGTTGCCTGTTCATCGACGGCCGATAGTCCGGAGCCAGTCTCAACCGGGTGCGCAGCCACTCATAATGCTTGTGCACCGCGGCAAAGCACCCCATAAGAGCCGGAATGATGATCAACACCACCCAAGCGCCTTCGGTGGTCTTCTCAAAGATAATGATCCCGAGCACGATGCCGGTTGCCAACGCACCCAAACCGTTAAAGGCGGCTTTTCCTATCCACCAAGCCCCCCGGTGCTTCATCCAGTGGCGCACCATTCCTGCCTGACTCAGCGTGAAGGAAAGGAACACCCCCACTGCATACAAAGGTATCAGACGGTCGGTATGTCCCTAGAACGCCACGACCAATACACTGGCGAATAGCCCGAGAAGGATGATCCCATTAGAAAAGACCAGCCGGTCGCCCAGATTAGCCATCTGACGCGGCATGTACTTGTCCTTAGCCAGTATCGCCACCAGCCTCGGAAAACCGTTAAATGATGTGTTCGCAGCTAAAAGCAGGATCAGAGCCGTACTGAACAGCACCATCCCCATCAGCACGCGGTTATTGTGAAACACCGCATACGAAACCCAATAGATCACCGTGTGTGTATCAAAGTCATGCGCATATACGACATGCAGATGCTGCGCCAACCAACTGACACCACCGAACATCATCGCCAGCAGGATTGCCATCATCAGCATCGTCTGCGCGGCATTACGACTGGCGGGACGGCGAAACGCTTGCACCCCATTGCTGATCGCCTCAATACCGGTCAGTGCCGCACATCCGCTTGCGAAGGCCTTCAACAACAGCAGGATTAACGCGGTTCCTGCTATATGCTCGCGAACAGCGCCATGCCGGATCATCCAGTGCTGGTACGAGTCTATCGTGGGGAGTACATACGGTGTATAACCGCACCGTGGCCCCAACACCCCCACGGCAAGAAGACTACCCATGCACAACACGAAAAAGTAGGTCGGGATCGCAAACAGAACTCCAGACTCCCGTACACCATGCAGGTTCGCAATGGTAATGAACGCGATGGCGATGAGGCACAAAGCCACCTCATACCCGTGGAGGCCCGGGACAAAGGACGTGACCTGCTGAACGCCGGCAGCGATCGACACCGCGACTGTCAGTACGTAGTCCGTCAATAACGCCGCGGCGGCAAGCAGTCCGGCCTGAACCGACAGGTTTTCGCGCGCCACCACGTACGATCCTCCGCCGGAAGGATATGCGTACAGCGTCTGCAGATACGAGAGTGCAACCAGCAACAACAGTGCGATAATGGTCCACGATACGGTGGTGACATAACCTAGACCCGCGGCACCTACAATAGTGAGTTGCAGCAGTATCTCCTGCGTACCATACGCCACGGATGAGAGCGCGTCGGAGGAGAAGATCGGCAGCGCTAGCACTTTAGGCAGCCGTTGCTCCTCGACTCGTTCACTTTCGAGTGGCTTGCCGAAAAGAGCTGTACGGATCGTTGCCCATGTAAACATCAACGTGTCACCTGAGACTCAAAGAGTGGGGGCGGCAGCTTCGGACAGAACCTGCAGGTGAGTACGGCGCTCGTACGCGACATCGCGTCGAAGGATCGGATCATGCGGGAAGGAAGCCTGATCCAGCCGTGGCATCATCGGCATCAGTCCACTTACGTCGCAGTGGGTCGCCTCAATGATCGGGCCAACAGTGCGGGTTCGGGACACCACACGCTACGGCCCGATAGATATTACCACCGATTATGCGGTTGTCAATCCCGTCGAAGCACCCCTCAGAGTTCCTCTGGATGCAGCGCGACACGCAGCGATCCCAGCGTCTGGGGATCACTGGAGGTGATCCGCAGTCCCAGTTGCCACTCACCCCAACCCTGGGCTACACAGACCAACAGGTGGTTCCATCCGCGGCGCAGCGGCAGTCGGTCGATCCGTTGGGCATCCATGATAAGCGGGTGGATGGCTGCGTCCTGATACAGCAGCGCTCCGTTCAACCAGATACGGGCTCCGTCATCTGAACCGAACGAGAGTCCCACACGGGGTACGTCCGGCGCGGCCAGCAACTCGTCAAGCGGCCGCGGCGAGTGGATCCATACGCTGAACCAGGCGGCAGCATTTTGCGATGCGCTGTCACCGAAAACCCGGCGCAGATCAAACCAGCCGGCAGCCTCGGCCTCCAGCGTGCGCCAAGGTTCTCCGTCCATCGGTTCGCCAGCCTGTGCAAGGTGCAACACCCGTACCGGATCGGAAGCGGCGGCTGCGTTATAGTCCGCATAGGGGATTGGTCCCAGCACCATCGCCTTACGTACCACTCCTTCGCTGTCAGCGACGCCGCCCGCCAGGTCCGGCGGCGTACCGACCCGCACGCCCAGACCGGCGCAGAACCGCCGCATCAGCGGACGGGCAGCCGCAGCGCGCGGGTTGAGCGTCAGGACATACAGCCGACCGGCGCCCACTTGGAACCGAGCCAGCGCCGCACACTCGGGTTGCCGCTCTACCTCCGACCGGAACACCGATGCCGTCTTAATGTTCTCCGGGCGGTCGTTCCAGCGGCGCCAGTCGGTACGATGCGCCTCCAGCAACACCTGTCCCCCGGCTTGTACCACTCCGGTCATCCCCAAGCGCAACAACGGTTGAGCGTCCCGTGCATGTGCGCCATACAGGTCGGCTTCATTCATCCAGCGTGTCTCTGTTGCCGGAGCAGGCTTTCTCAGACAGGACGCCTCGCGGGTTGCTACGGCGATCTGCCCGGGTAACAGCGGTTGCAGGGCCGACACGCCGTCAGCGTCTGTGGCCCACCAGACCACCGTGCGGCCGGACAGCAGCATCTCGCGGCATCGGTCCATCGTAATGCCACTGACCGCACTGTCCACGATCAACAGCTCATGGGTATCGGCGTCCGCCGCAATCGGCACGCCGGCGGCCCGCAGAGACCAGAACACCGCACTGTCGGAGGCAGCCGCCAGCGTGACAGTCCGGATCGGGCCGACCTCCGGCGGATCGGTACGCACGACGGGTACGGCCGCCGGCCGCCATGGGATCGGACGCGGGCACGGCTGAGCCCACGCTGCAGCCACCGCCTGATACAGCGGCCAGGGACGATACATGGGCAGTGCGGGGTCATACCCCGGATTAAATGTGGTGCTCCACGGACCCAGGCGCTCAGGCTGTACCCCCGGTATCCCTTCGCGATAGGCGGGGAAGGTCACGCCGTCCGCCAAAGTGGGAGGTCGGGATATGTCGCGCAACCCGATCGGTAATGGCTGCAGGGCGTACCAGGCCACATTGAAGATGCTGTTCCAAGCTGCTTTCAGCTTTCGCTGTTCTGTCAGCAATCGCCAGCTTTCCACCGCAATCCCTTCCATGCGCCCTTCGACGCTTTGGTATGCCCGCGGGCCAAACCATCCAGCGACCTCGGCAGGGGTGGAGTAATACGCGGAGCTGGCCTCACCCACACCCCAGGGACGCACCTCGGAGGCCAGTCGGCGATAAACGCCGGCATCACCGTAGTGAACAATCGACACTGGCAGCCGACCGAACAGCGTCTCGTCGCCGTCACTGCTTATCCACGGGCGGCTGGGATCGAGCCGGCGCATCATGTCGGCCAGATCGGCGACTTGCGACGCCACACGACGTACTACCGCATCGGTGGCGCCACGCACACCCAGCGCCGCCACGATCTCATTGGCCACACTCCATCCCATCACGGAGGCATGATTCCGATCACGCAGAACCAATTTTCGAACGTGGTCCTGGCATCGTGTCCAAAACTCCGGACGGTCGTAGTTGAACGCACAATGGCTGGCCCAGATGGCCGTTTCATCCAACACGGCGATGCCCATTTCATCGGCTACATCGAGGTAAAACTCCGGAAACGGCTGAGCATGAAGCCGCACGGCATTGCCGCCCGCGGCCTTCAATGCCGAAAACCACGCCCAGGCATATCGCCGACTCATCTGCGGAACCCCCATAAAGTGCCAAGAATCGGCATACAACGACACGGGTTCCCCATTCAGCAGGAGTTGCGCTCCGTTCAATGTCCATTCGCGCCATCCGAATCGCACACAGCGGGTGTCGATCAGCCGGTTACCCAGGTACAGCTGTACCACGGCGACATACAGCCGCGGGGACTTCATGGTCCATTGCTTCAATACAGTGGCCGACAGTGACAGGCTCACCCGGCCGTCGGATTTCACAGGGATCGCACGCTGAGTCAGCACCACGCGGCCGGGCGCTCCATTTGGCTCCGCCGCATCCGGATGTTGCGGCGGAACGCACGGCTTCCATTCGCGCACATGAACACGCGCTGTCAACCCAGCAAGTCTCGGACCATCGACGTGTGCCGACACATCCAGAACACCCCGCGACACGCGTGGCTGCAGATATACTTCCCGCAGGTGTGTACGTGGCAACGCCAACAGGTCGATGTCCTGCCATGGGCCGACCATAGACAGGCCCCAGAACGAGCCGGTAGGCCAAGTCAGACTGCCCAGTGGCCCGTTGACGGTAAACAGATCGGCCCGGCGGATGCCCAGCAGGATCTCCGCAGTATCTCCTGGGCGGACGTGTTGGGTGATGTCCAGCTGCCGGGGAAGGAACAGCTCCAGATTCCGGCCGAACGACGCACCATTGACGATGACCTCGCAGTCACCGGCCACGGCAGCCAACCGCAATACAACGCGTTTGTCTTTCCAATGTTTTGGAATGGATACCACACGCCGCAGCCAGGCGGCGCGCATCGCCTCCCATGCGGCCGGGTAACTCGGATAACAACGGAAGTCACCACCATCGCCGGCCGAAAAGCTGTTGATATTCCAAGGAGACGGGACTTTCAGACGCTCGGGCTGCCAGCGGCTCGGCTCCGGGCGTGACAGGTGTCGGTGCACGTCCATGACGGTGTCATCTTCCACCGGCTGCACCTGCCACAGCCCGTTCAGGCTCAGAGCGTCCCGTTCCGGAGCCTCACCGGGCGCCACACGCGGATAGTCGGGAGCGAACAGCCGGTTGAACAGCGCCGCTCTGGCAACGGCCGGAACCGATCCGACGGCACGGGAGAACACGGCGAGCGACTTCATGAGGACGACCTCCGGTGGAACAATACCAACGCTGTTATAGTTATCCGTCCTTATGAGTTGGTCCTGCGAAGGGATGACTGAAACCTCGGATCATACCAAAAAAAATACTAGTATATTTATGTGTTTTGTGTGATTCGCACATATTTCCCGCTGTCATCCGCCGACCGGCGACCCGCCGGCGCTCTATATAGCGGGGCTTATGTGAGGGCGTCACACAGCATGTAGTATGTCCGCACGCGGCTGAGCATACCGGCGCATGAGGCCATTAAGCAGAACTTTGTGCATGTACACGATGTATAAAAATAAAAAAATATACGTCATATGTTGTCACATATACTGTGTATTGCACAATATTGCGATCCACATTACATATTCCGGGGTTGATTCCGTTTTTTGGCATGTGGTAGACTTCAACAGCCTTCGTCCTGGCGGCACCGTATACTTTTCCGCGTTTGGCGGAGAAGGGCCAGAAAGGAGCAACGACGTGCACATGCGACATCGGATCGCTATCAGCACTGCGCTGGTAACGATTACAGCCACATGGTGCGCGTTCGTGACCGCCGATGCAGGGATCAGGACGATTACCCTGCAAGAGGGTGGCACGGTGCGTACAATCCAAACGCAAGCCGCAAGCGTTGCAGAGATGCTTCGTGAAGCGAACATAGGGCTGAAGGAACTCGATCGATGTGTTCCCAGCCCGAACGAACCTCTAGCCGATGGCATGGAGGTAACGGTGACGCGAATTGAGCGCCGCACCGAGACGGACCGCGTGACTCTGCCCCGTCCGGTACGTCGCTTCGCGGACCGTACCATCCGCCCCGGAGTGGTCCGGGTAGTCCAGGAAGGACGCGATGGCCTGAGAGAAGATACCTATCAGGTCTATCTCGCGGATGGCAAAGAGGTCGCCCGCAAACGGGTGGCATCGAAAACTGCAGTGGAGCCGAAGTCCCGAGTCGAAGCGTTCGGCACAGGGCAGGCGTTACTCTCACGCAGTGGACACAGCACACGGCGCGTGCTGGACATGCTCGCCACGGGCTATGCCCCGAGGGTCTGTGGCGGAAGCCGAACAGGACGAACAGCGACCGGCGTACGGGCCGGCTACGGAAAAGTGGCCGTTGACCCGCGAGTGATACCACTCGGCAGCCGGTTATATATCGAGGGCTACGGGTACGCCATCGCAGCCGATACCGGCGGAGCCGTCAAGGGCCATCGGATCGATCTGGGACACGAGACCCGACGTGACGCGCTGCGGGTAGGCCGTCAGCGTGTTAAGGTGTACGTACTCGATTGACAGCGCCCCTGTGCCGGTTTCCAGTGGACGAAACCGGCACAGGAACCGTATCATGTCTGCGACATGAGCGAATCACCCCACCTGACCACCCCATCCCATGTATCGCGTCTGCTGGCCGAATACGGACTGCGTACCGACCGTCGGCACGGGCAACACTTCCTGGCGGATCGGAACATCCTCCTGGCGTCCATTACCGCGTCGGGCTTGCAGCCGGATGAGGGGGTTCTGGAAATCGGAGCGGGTATTGGCACGCTCACGGTGGAGTTGGCCGGCCATGCCGCCCAGGTGTTGACTTTCGAGATTGACCATCGTCTGTTGCCCGTACTGCACGCTCAGATAGATGGATCTCCCAGTGTCCGCCTGGTGGAACAAGATTTCCTCCGAGCCGATCTCGCCGTGTTGCTGCCTGACACATTCGGCTCACGTCCGTGGCGTGTGGTGGCCAATATCCCCTATAACATCACCGCACCGATCCTGCAGCGGCTGTTTACCGACACGGCTGGCTGGCGCTGCGCGGTGCTGATGGTGCAGCGCGAAGTCGCCGAGCGATTGACTGCCGAACCGGGCAGCGATATCGCCGGCGCGATAACGATTTTCGCACATTATCACAGCCGACCCGAGTTAATTCGGCGGGTACCCGCATCGGTTTTCTATCCGCCGCCGCGGGTAGAGAGCGCACTCATTCGGTTGACGCCGATCCCGCCTGCGCTGCCGGCGGCAGACGAAGCCCGAATGTTCCGTATCGTGCATGCGGTGTTCCAGCAACGACGCAAGACACTGTCGAACGCCCTCACGCAGCTGTTTGGCGCAGACCGCACCCGCATAGACCAGTGTATTACGGCCGCCGGCATCGATCCGTCGCTGCGCGGCGAACGGCTCACACTGAGCCAGTTCATGGAATTGGCTCAACATACCGCGGATTTCAACACAAGTCTATAACGGCTGGATGATCTTAAAAAGTATCTGTTCGCGGAACGACTCCGCGTTGGGGTCACCCAACATGATGAAGTACTCCATGCCCCCATATCCGGCGCGCTTCAGGCTGATGTACCAGTTGGTGTGACCCGCCTGGCGCACCAGCCGTCCCCCCACGCTGCGTCCGCTGCCCAGATCGCAGCTGACCGTCATGATCTGTTGCGTGGCCTTTTCGGTATGGCTCAACTGTTCATGGCTCAGCGATACATCCCAACGCCGCCACAGCCGCATGTACCCGCCCACACTGGTGAACCGGTACGGGCTGCTGCTCATACGTCCATACGCATGCCGGAACCACAGCTGGCTGAACTTGTTGGTCTGCGGCCACCCCCCGTTGATTGATTGCACATGGTCATGGTTGGCTTCATATCGCCCACGGGACGCGGAATACTCGAGCTTGAGTTCCTCGTTCCAAACCGTACCCAGCCAGACACCCATGCCATCTCGGAAGAAACCCGATGACCTGCGGCGCAGGCTCTCCGCATGACACCCCGCCCACAGGTTGGTCAAGGCGCCCTTGTGGTACCGTGCGCCGTATCCGAAACTCCCGCCGCCGCCCTCTTGGTCCACATGTGATGCATACCCGATGGGCAGGCGTACCTGTGGCGTGATATAGTTGATCCATCCGCTGGCGTTCCATAACCGGTCACGCCACCAAGCGTTCGCCTGTGCCCATTCGCCGCGTCCCAGCTCGTCAGAGGAGATACCCCAGTTCACCCCTCCGCCGAAGTTGCCGGTCTGATGCCCCGCTCCCATGGCGAATGCGAGGCTGTTGGAGTCCTCAACGGAATGTGAAGCCACCAGCCCGCTGACCGAGGTGTAGGGTGAGAAGAACGCCTGCGTTCGGCTGACGAAGTCGTAGGCGCCGTCTGGGCCGGTGGTGATCAGACTGCCCAGGTTCACCGTGGTTCCCAAACGGCCATACAGCTTCGCCCCGGTCCGTACTTGCGGTATCTGCACACTGGCAAATGGACGTACCGGACCACCTTCATAGAACAGGTCTCCGCCCTCCTGGAAGAACGGACGCCGTTCTGAGGTCAGTCGTCCGGAGTAGGAAAAATCCACCGTATCGACGGCGCCTTCCACACTGTCGAAGTCCGGGTTGATCGTCAGGACGCCGGTCAGTTGCGGTGTGAAGCGCTTTCGCATGTCCACGCCGGTCCGTAGTGGTGTGCGTCCATCGCTGTACCCACCAGACACATACGCCAGCATGGAAACCGGATCGCTCCACCGCACCGCGGGAAGCTCCAGCCCGACCCACTCTCCGGTGCGGTCCTGCATGTCCTTGGGACCGGTACGCGACCATCGGTGATCGTCGCTATGTCTGCCCACACCCCGCTCGAAGTTGATGCCCATGGTTAAGCGCTTGCCATTCGGACGGGTGAACATGCTCCAAGGAATGCGCATCTCGCCCTGCCAACCCTGTGGCGTGATCAAGCACACACTGGTCCAAGCTCCCTGCCACTCCTGTTGCGCCGCACGGCCGCCCACCAGCCGCGTGTTCTGCGCACCGGCAGGATTGACGGTCAGCAGGTTTCGGTCTTCTCCGCGCTTGGAGCCGTAGCAGTTCAACTCGAAGTCCAGCGTATCGTCTCCCTGGAAACCGGCGTTGTTCCGGGTCTCCTTGGCAGAGATCAAGTGGGGTTCCGGGTCCAGACAGATGAATGCGATATAGATGAACTCATCATCGTATCCCAGCCAGAACCTAGTGTCGAAGACGCCAGAGGGTTCCTGTAAGGTTTCATTGGTGAACCCACTGCCTTCCGGCAGGGTGCGCCAGCAGGCGTCGCGGATATGGCCGTCGATGGCAGGCGGCTCGGTCACACGCACAGCCGGGTACTTGCGGCTCGATTCGCCGAAGACCGCCGATGTCAGGATCACCCCGACGCACGCCAGCATGCCGAGCAGGTATATCCGATGGGTACTCATGCGGTTGTCTCATCGCTCCTGTTGGGATTTGCGTGTCGCGGGCTGCGGATCAGCGCCAGCACGCCGCCGGTGAACATCAATGCACCGGCCAAAGCGGTCGTCACATAGAGACCCACATACTGATACAGGTACCCGGCGGCCAGCCCCACCACCACGCCTCTGACACCGATCACCGTGAACTGCATGGCCTGAAACCGAAGCGCCGAATGGCCCGCCGCCATCGCATTAACCATCAACGCTTGAGCACACAACTGGTATCCCACGCCCATGTTATTCACGGCAACGGCAGCCAGCATCGGCCAGAATGCGTGCTCGCGCCCTCCTGGCAGCAGCAGCAGCACGGTCGCGGTGAACATCGACGCGCTCTGCAGCATCCAGGGCACACCCATCAGCCGATTCGATGCCGTGACGCGCGCCCGCCGGGCAAACCACACCGATACCGCCATCTGCGTCAGGAATGCGCATGCTGTGAGATAACCCACCTGTGAGGGCCGGAACGCAAATGCACTGCGATCAGCCCACAGTATCGGCGACACAAACACCAGCAGGCAGACCCCTACACCGTACACCGTGATCGTCTGCAGCAGTTTGCGGAATTCCGGATGGTCTTGCGGCCGGTAGTGCGCTTCAGCCGGTGGCATAGGGGGTTCCGTCAGCCGCCGGAACCGGAACATCACCAGGGAAGACACGACTCCCAGAGCGCCCATCGCGCCCAGCACACGTACGGACGCTTCGATGCTCAAGTGATCCATCCACTGCCCCAGCGTCAGCACACACATCGCACCCGCCAGCACCTTGGCTCCATAGAGGATTCCCATCAACCGCGCTTGATCCGCCCGCTGATAGATCAAACGGAACAACGCCGGGTACACGGAGTCGGCCAGCGGACCAAAGAAGAGAGCGCCAAATGTGCCCACCAGCAGCGCCGGGAGGGAGGGCCAAATTGCGGCGACAAGCAGCGCGCTGGCGGCCACGCCGCGCAGTGCGGCGTGGAACAGTCCAATCGGTATCCGACGGCATGCCAGCGGCCCCAGCCACGCCATCGCCAACGGCAGATAGCTGACCGCAACGGTCAACCCGATGACGTTTGAGCCCACACCGGCGCGGCGCGCCAGCACCATGGCATAGGCGCCGATGCTGCCCATCATGGCGCTCCACAGCACCGAAGCGACCAGATCTGCGGTAAACCGCCGCCGTAACGCTGCCTCTTCCCGATCGAGAGGCGCACGGCGCCATCGCATCACCTGCGCTGGCTCCGGTTATCCCGTCTGTGAGTCACCGCTGATTCCATCCGCGTAGATACCCGGAACACTGCCTTCGATCACCACCGCACCCACGCATTGCGCATAAAAGCCCGTGGGACCCGCGCCGCCAATGATGCCGTAGGCGTAACCCAACTCACGCAAACCATGCAGCGAGGCGATCAGCAGCGCTTTACCGATGCCTTGGCCCCGCTCGGACTCGTCCACGCCTGTTGGACCAAAGAACGCTTTGTGAGTACACTCCACGCCGGCAAATCCCACCAACCGTCCCTGTCTCAGCGCAATGTAAACGGTCGTCGGCTTGTTACAGAACCCCGGTGTCACCTCGGCAGCCCAGCCGTCTCCAAACCTCTCCGCGATCCACGGCTGCACTTTGGCCAGTTCGTGCGGCAACACCCGGCGTATGAGCACACCCAACTCCGCCATACGGTCCAGTTCGGGTTGCAGCGGGGGAAGCCGCAGCAGATTCACCAGCATATCGGGCATATGCGACGCTCCTATTGCACACGTGTGCATTTCTCTATCACCGTATTATGCCACGGTCAGCCGGCGCATGCCGGTCAGGGAGCGAACAACGGGTCGCGATGATTGGGAAACAGCCCGGCTTTCCATCGGCGATAGGTGGAGTCGAGGTCGAAACACCCCGCTTCCTCCGGCAGGCGGTCGACATGCTGACGGGGTGCGCCGGTGAACACGTCACGAATGGCGTCCAGATAGTCGAAGCCAAACTCGCGGCACGGGGCGATGTAATGCCCCTCACCCCATTCGTTCCAGTTGTCGAACAACACCAGCTGACGCTGCAGCGAACCGGCCGGCTGTGACAGCACATGCGCCCGCACACGCCGGGCCATCTCGCGGTATTGTGCGGTGTTCACACGCCAGTGCGCCGATGGCGCGTTGCCCGAGTACTCCTCCCAGGCGCCCGGATCCCAGCGTACCGGTACCGTCGCCACCACCGGGATCGGCGACCGGCGCGACCGGTTGGTCAGGTTCTCCAGGTAACGGTTCACCGCTTCTGTCCCGGTATAGTTACGCGGCACATTGTAGCAATAGGCGAACGACGCATCGGCGCCACACTCCGCCTGCAACCTCAGGTTCGGTTCATCATCCCCGCGGTACTCAGATATCACCCATAAACCACCCAATCCGGCGTTTCTGGCCATCTGTTTCAACAGGCCGACCGCTTCACGGGCACGATCCGCTCCGCCGAGGTCGGCTGCAAGCCGCTCTATGCGGTAGATGGCCAACACCGGCACGCCGTTGATCCGCAGACAGGACGGGTGCCGCAGATAGTGCTGCAGCCAGTACGGCATCAGCCGCTGCCGCAGGTCATCCATATCCCGAATACCGGCAAATCCCGGCTGGTTTTCCCACATAATGGCGAACCGGAACCGGTTGATGTAGCGTGACTTCAACAACCCGCCGTGTATGGCCTCACCCAGAAAGTGCCGGATCGGCTTGCCCTCGTTCCCGGGTTCACGGTACCAGCAGTACAGGAAGGCCTGCAGGCCATGCTCCAATGCCCACTTAACCTCCCAGTCCACCACGCGCGGCTCTTTTTCGTCATACCAGCCCAACGCAGGCATCCTGTCAGGGAAGGGTTCGACAGCGCTCCATCCGGTGGCCCAGGGAGTCGCCGTCGTCCAACCCGGGAAGTGAATCACGCCCAGCACCAACCCGTCGGCCGGTTTCACGGCGACCGGTGCGGGCGCATATCCCAGCCGTCTGGATGCGACCGGAGGCGTAAACACACGCTCGATCACGGCTGACGCGGGTTCCGCGCCTCCGCCGCTGATGCGGAACCGCACCCGCACCGTGCCAGGCCGACCGGCGCGCACCCGCCAGGTAAACGTGACATTCGGGTGCAGCTCCTGCATGCGGTCCAACCCGGAGCGTGTCGCACGGGCCAGCGGACGGCGGATCCAGCTGCGAGATGACTGACTTTGCGGTGAACGCAATGACGCCCCTGTCATAACGGCCTGTGCGCGCACCGCTCCTTGAATCGGCCCCAGCGCCTCCACGCGCAGGTGCAGCAGCTCTTCCTGCCCTGCGCGGCTGACCGTGCGTCCCCAGTACGGCGTCACGCGCAGTCGGGTGGTCTCCTTGGGCAGGGGAGGGCCGACGGTCTGTTCGAACCGCACCAGGTCCCACGAAGACTGACCCCGGTTGCTTTGAAGCCGCAGCTTTATCGGCTCATTCAGGCCCAGTCCCTCCTGCGGTGTCCAGTCCATATGGACCTGCTTCCAGCGACCCGCCTCCTTCGCCGCGTCGAACGTATACTTCTCATAACGCCGAACCACCCAGTTACCGTCAGGGGTTTGGGTCAGGATCACCAGATAGGTTTCGGGATGGACTGCCGGGTTGCCGGCGGTCCATGCCACCATACCGATCCACGCGGACACGCGATATCGGCACGCGGGACGTGCGATCAACGGACGCCCCCAGCGCGACATCAGCTCGCGATCGGCCACGCCCGCGCCGCCTTCCGGTGTTCCCGGAAGTCCCTGCCCGTTGGCGTACATCCGGTAGCGGCCTGCCCCTGGCGGCAGTTCAACAAAGTCGCTTTTGTCGGCTTCGTACAACTGGATGCCGGCGTTGTAGCATTGCCAGCCGGCTGGTCCGTGCTCAAAGCTATCCTGATGCAGCGTGATCACAGAGCTCATTTGCCTACCTCCGACAGTCCGCCACGGTTTCTCAGCGTGGAAACCTCAGAACGACCGCTCCCCATGGCTCCAGGTCCAATGCGATATCGCGCGCGGAGGCCAATGATGTCACGACACCGGTACCCGGATCCATCCGTTCCCCCGCACGCCGCACCGGCAGATCCACCGTGCCGTTCCATGGGGACGGTCCGTCATTGGCGATCAGGTAGACGTCGCTGGATGCGTGACGGATATGCACCATGCGGATCGGCTGCTCACCGCCCGGTTTCAACACCATATCGGGACGCACCATCCGGTCGATGACGGCCGAAACTCTTCCCGCCTCGGCAGCGTCCAGGCGCACGCACCGGCTCGACGCACCGATCAGCCGCGCTGCTTCCAAGGCAACCGGATCCCCGACCTGCACTGTGGACGCGGCCGGTGTCGGGCCGATCACCACGACCCGTCCACCGGAACGGACGAACTCACCCAGGCGTTTCCAGGCATCTGCAGGCAATGTGTCGCACCACGGCAGCACGACCACCTTCCACCGATGCCGGCCATGCACCAGTTGGCCGTTCGACACGCGCGCCGCGGCCAGCGCTTTGGAGTCGGTATACAAAAACTCCCGTCGCCCAGCGAACAGGCTCTGACTGACGGCGCGCAGGCAATGTTCCACCGCCCCGGCCTCTTCCGGAACCTGGTTCATCCAGTGTCGAGAAGGCGCAAACCGGCTCCAGACCGTTTCGATGGGGTACACGACGGCGACATCGGCCGCGTGGATTCCGCCACGCGTCATGCCGCACAGCCGGGCGTTCCACAGGTTCAGCTGCTGCAGCTCGCTCTCTGAGAATTGGTATGGCCCGTAACTGAGCATGGCGTTCACTCCGCCCAGTATCAACCGCGTCAGCGTCGCCCGCACCATGGCGGGATTTACCGCCTTCTGCGGGTTGGACATGCGCTGCATGTGCTCGGAGACTTCACACATCACCAGCGCATTCCCTTCCAACTCCGCAGCGCTGGCCGCATAGCGGGCGGCGTTCCAGGGAATGTCCGGCCCCATGCCATCCAGGCTGGCATGCGGCGGCGCCATCGGATCGCTGCTGAGACAGTCGATACCCGGCACATGCATCGCGCGAAATGCCGCCATCATATCGCCATACATGCAGCAGTGGTATAGGATATTCTCTTCCAGAATGTTGTGCCCGCCGGAGGGGATAGCGTGCGCTTCACACCAGCGGCGGATCGGCAGCCAGAACGCCTCCAGCATCCGCTCCCGTACCAGCGCCCAGTAAGCGCAACGCGCCGGCCTCCCCGTTGGTCCGGTATCAGCCACCAGCACAGCCAGCGCACGCGCCAATGGCAGCCCCATCCGGGCCGGCGCTTCGCGCTCAAATGCGGGTGTCCAGGGCAGCACGCGCCAGGGCTGAGCGTGGAAGAACAGCGCCATCAGCGAGGGTTCATCCGTGAAGGTGCTGGTGAACGCTTCGCCCATGGGCATCCCGATCTTCTCCGCGTAGGCCTCATGAGTCACCTGTAAAAATCGCTGCGTCACGGCCGGATTGAGCAAGTCCACATACGGAATGGACACCGGATACGCCGAGCCATCTATCTGTGTGCCGGTAAACAGGTTGCCCGTGCTGAACACCAGTACATGCCATCGCCCCGATGAAGGCCGCCAGGTCAGGCCGTTCTCGGTAACCTCTGCCGTCAGATCGATCGCCCCGTCCAGCGCCGCCACGCCCTGCTGCACAGGCAACGCCACAGCGGCCAGCAGCCTGCCCGGGGGAACAGGCAGCGTGACCGTGGCGCCACGGGTCAGCGCGTCGGAGCAGAACAGTCCTTGAGTCTGCCACTCCGGGTGGCCGCGCAAGACGATGTCGCCCGCACGTCCGGACGGATAGCCATTTTCATCGTAAAGCCAGGTTTCCAAACCCAGAGAACGCGCCTGTTTCAACACGAAGCGCAGTGTCTCCCAATGGGCAGGATTTTCCACATAGCCGTCGTGGAAAGATACATTCGTCACGAAGCCGCCGTAGCCATGCTGCTTCACCGTCTCGATTTGACGAGATACGGCGTTGTGATCGTGCGACCATCCATGGATGATCGGCAGCATGCGGCAATCCGCGGGCGGATCGGCGAACTCCTGGGGCGTCAGCCCTCCGGGATGCAGCCAGCGGCGATACGCGGGACCAAACGGGTTCATCGGGTTGCTCCTTTCGCGGCAGGCGTTATGTTTGCTTCCGTGCGGGCTGGCGTCACCGGCCGGTTGTGCGTAACGGGAACCACCATCACCGCATCCGCCACGGCGTTCCCGGTCGGCGAGGCGTGGATGGTCACATTCAAGCGCCTGTCTCCGCCGACGGTCAGCACGCCCAGATCCACCCACCGCGATGCGAGCCGCTGGTTCACCTGAGCGGTCAATGTACCGCCAGCGGCTTGCGCCATAACCGGCACATCCACCGCATGGTCTTTGTTGGGATCCGCCGGCACATAGACCCGCACATTGTACACGCCGGGCCTCAGGTTGGTAAACGGGAACGTGGCGCGGGTGTTTGGCGCATCCGCTGGCGCCCAGCGCACCGTATCCAGAATATTGCCACGCGCCTCGGTCAGCGTCCATTTACCGATAAAGCGCACCGCTTCATCCGAGTCATCCAACAGCGCACCGCCGGCCGGAACCGCAGGGCGCACCGGCGGCGGTGGTTCGATATTCAGCCCCGACTGCACCGGAACCCCCGGTACAGCCTGGATGTCGACCGGACCGGCCAGCCGGTTGCCGATGAACTGACCCGAGCGCGCACCGGAACGCAGGCGCAACTGCGGGGCCTTGCGGTGGAACAGGCTGTTCTGTACGGAGACATGCCCGCCATACACTTCGATGGCTGCCGGAAGCGGCGTACCTGCCGGCCCATGCCCCCAGTCCACAAAGTTGCACGACTGGAAGGTCACATCCCCGGATCCGGCGATGCGGGCGATCTGATACGCCGGACCCCAGAACGCACAGTTCACGAACTGGACCACCCCCGAGTGGGACGCCTTCACGACAACTTCGGTGGGCTTGTCGCCTTGAAAGGAGACGAACTCCCCATTGGTGATCAACAGCCCCGGTTTTTGGCTTTGTTCCACCAACACCGCGATGTGGGTGGCATCGGCGCCGATACCCAGCAGGTTGCCATTCATGCTGCCGGATGGGGTCTCGATGAACCGGTAGCCCACCTTATAACCAAAACAGAACGTGTTGAGCACATACTCCCAGTCGGTGCGCCCAAAGATGAACGCCTCGCTGTTTTCGGCCATCCACTTCTGAAACGCCGGTTTTCCATCCCAACCCCAAAACGGCCAGAAGTGCACGTTTTCGATGCGGCCAATATCATAACACTTGTCTACAAATAGTCCCCGGCGCAGCGGCTGGCCGTACAGACCGCGGACATAGTGACGCCCGCTGTTGTGCGTGCCCAGATCCACACCGTTGTACGGGTTCACCAGCAGGCAGTCGATGATCGACACATTGTCGCCGCCCGCCCCTTGGATGCACCACGGATAGGGCTTGATGTCCTCGAATGACTGGTTCGGGTAGCTGATCACGATGCCCTTGATAGTGGAATTGGTGTGCATCGTAATGAATGGCGTGGCCGATTCATCGCCCTCGCCCGCGACCGCCAGCAGATGACTGCCGTTCAGGCGATGCACGGTCCGCGGAGGCGCCTGCCAGATCCCTTCCAAAGTCACCCCTTCCGGTATCCGCAGGTTGCCTTTGATCAGATATCTGCCGACCGGCACCAATACGATCCCGCCGGTCTGCGCCTGTTCATCCAGCGCCTTTTGAAACGCCTCCGTATCGTCGGTCACGCCGTCACCGGCCGCCCCGAACCGCTCCACATTGACGCGTGCGATCGCCTGCGCCCGCAGCGCCGGTGTACCCGACACCACCCAGATCGCAGTCATGACCAGCAGCATCCATCGCATGAGA
>CAZHSN010000059.1:0-21195 GCA_964535125.1 uncultured bacterium | reverse complement strand
GCGAGGACACGCTGCGTGACCGGTTGTTGGAACTGCTTGGACCGCCGCCCAGCCCCCGGCGGTTCGGTGACTTGGGGAGTTCGTTTATTGGCAAACGGCTGCACATCCCCACTATAAAGTCGTCGCAATCGGCGCAGAACAAGTCCGATCAGGGGAGTGGATCATGATCCGCAAACTCTGGACATCACTGCGCCGCAACTGGCCTGAGAAGATCATGGCGCTGTTGAGCGCGGTGCTGCTGTATATGTATGTGAACGCCGAACGCAATCCGGTGATAACACGCAGATACATGGTGAATGTACGCGCCGTGAACGCCAAACAAGGTTATGAGGCGGTTGTGGAGCCCGCCACGGCAACGGTCATCGTCACCGCACAGAAGCAACAGGTCGATGGGATATTCGATGGTTCTGTGCGCGCCGAAGTGGATCTGGGGTCGGCTCCGGACGGACGCAGTCGCCAGCCTGTGCGCACCAACTTGCAGCAGCTGTTACGCGATGGCGCCCGCATCACCATAACACCCGCAGAAGTGGATGTGCGGTTGTTGCGCCGCGTGGAGCGGACGCTGCCGGTTGAGTGTCTGTTTGCAAACATCCCACAGCAGGGGTATGCTTACCAACCGCCCGTTGTATCGCCCTCACAGGCAACTGTTGTGGCCTTGGAAGATGTGGTATACAGCATCCGCCGGTTGGTAGTCAATGCGATCCCCAGTAAACCGGGAGGCGAGGTTACCGGTGATCTGCCGATCATCGCACTGGATGAGCGTGACCGGCCGGTCGCCAACGTGACCGTAGTTCCGTCGTCTGCGCGCGTTAGTCTGCAACTGGCCCAGATCGTGGCTCTGCGTGAGGTGCCGATCGCACCAGTGATCAAGGGGCGTCCCGCCGCCGGTTATGTGGTGGAAAGCGTGACCGTAACGCCGGCACAGGTCGTTCTGCGCAGCGTGGGCGGAACGCTCCCTGATGAGGTGCGTACAGAGGAACTGGATGTCTCCGGGGCGGAGAATGACATAACCCGCCCGCTCAAACTGCGTCTGCCTGCCGGTGTCTTGCCTGGCGGCGTTGAGACTGTGACAGTAACCGTGCGACTGAGTAAACCGGCCGAATTGGATGAGCGATAGACCTTCTGTGCTGCATGTCATGCGGCCGGCAGGCGGCGGACTGCTGACATGGGTTCAGGAAGTGACCACCGAGCAGCGGCGGTCTGGCGCACGGATTGGCGTCGCTGGTCCGGCAATACTGCGAAGCGCTTTTCCGCATGTTCAATTCCATGAAGTCAGTATCTCCGACCGTCCGCAACTATGGGATGATCTGAATGCTGCCCGTGTGCTGAGTTCGGCGGCTTGTGGTTATGATCTGGTGCATGCACACGGAACCCGAGCTGTCATGGTATGCTCCTCAATCCATAGCCGTCGTCTGGCCGTGTCGTTGCACAACCTGCCACCGCAGCCGTTGTCCGCGTTGCCGCGGCTCTTGTTGCGTCACTTCACCGGCCGCGCCTCCTGGCTGTTGCCGGTGTCTGAAGGCGCCAAGCACCTGTGGCAGCGTCTTCTATCCACGGGGCAATTTCGGGTGGTTCCCGGAGGCGTTCGGGTCCCTGACCCGCCGCCCCGGAATGGTGACGCTATGCGACAGTGGTTGGGTGTCACTTCGAGCGATGTTCTGGCAGTGTATGCAGGACGGTTAATGTGTGACAAGGGTATCGACCTGCTGGTTGACGCCGTTGCGTCACTGCCGGGTTTTCATCTGGTAGTGGCCGGAGCCGGTCCCATGGAGCCTCTGTTACGTGAGCGAGCCCAGGCGCTGCGTGCATCGGTGCAGTTCGTCGGACCGGTCAGCTCACCGTGGCCGTTGCTGGCTGCAGCCGATCTGGCTGTATGTCCCAGCCGCCGGGAAGGGCAGGGGCTGTTTGCCATGGAGGCGCTGGCCATGGGGGTGCCTGTAGTCGCCACGCAGACTGGCGGGTTACCCGAGAGCGTGGGCGACGGGGAAACCGGTTGGCTCTGCGCTCCCGGTGACCCCGATGCGTTGACAGCAGCGATGCGGCGTGCGCTGGCTGATCGTTACCGATGGGCTGAGATGGGAGAGAGAGGCCGGTTGGCTGCTCAGAGTTGGAAGTGGGAGCGTACCGCCCGGCTGTTGGACGACGTATATGCACACATGTCCGCTCAGGCGTGTTCCCGCAAGTAGATAGCTGTCATCAATCCGGCGATGGTCTTTGCGTCGCGGATGCGTCCATCCAGTATCATACGCGGGGTATCGATCAACGGAAGCTCCAGTGTCTCGATGGACTCATCCAAGTCGCCAGGCAGGGGATCTGCTGAGAGATGCTCTGCCAGAAACACGTGAAGCACCTCCTGGGAATATCCGGGCGCCAGAAACTGACTGAATAGCAGTGTCAGTGTTCCTGCCCGCAGCCCTGTCTCTTCACGCAGTTCCCGTTGTGCGCACACCATTGGGTCTTCATCAGGCTCCAGAGTGCCGGCAGGTATCTCCAGCAGATGCATTTGTGCAGCACGCCTGTATTGTCGAATCAGCACAACGGTATGATCATCCCTCATCGGCACAATCGCGACCGCTCCCGGATGTTCCACTATTTCACGCTGTGTGATGTGTCCCCCGGGTAACTCCACTGTGTCGACACGGACCGTGACGCATTGGCCTCGAAACGCGTGGGCTGAACGGATTAACCGCTCCGGTTCACCGGGCGACTGCTTACTTTCCATGCGCGCCTAATATCCTGCAGGCTCCAGCGCCGGCGGCGGCTGCAGCCAGGAAGTAGTCCGGATCCTCTTTTATCGAGCGTCCCATAGTGGTTACGGTGATGTTACGCCGCAACAGCTCATCGACACCCGCAGCGCCGTCCTCCAGCGATACGCGATGTTTAGCCGTGATGCCATGTGAATCCAAAATGGTCATCATCTCCCACAGGCGGCTGGACTGCAGTACGGGAGCGGGAACATGGCAGGGGGTCAGCGCCAGCGTGCTCAAGACCGTCAGGCTGTGATGACTCACTCCCCAATGCCTTGTACGTGCGTCACCGTAACTGACACGCAGGCACGCCACTGGGGCGCCGCCCAGTGCGCCCGCGGCGTTTAGGCTGATAGCCTGAGCGGCGCCTGAAAAACCAAAGGGTGTGGCGGTTCCCGTGTTGCCGACACCCTGTGACGTGATGATGACATCAGCCCCCAGCACATGACGGGCAGCAAGCAGCCCTGAGAACACATTCACCGCTTCCAGATCGCCGCCAAACGCCTGACCACAGGTGATGACACTGCGAATGAGACCCGCCTCGGTAAGCTTGCCCACCAGCTTGCTCACACCGAGGCTGAGGCACGCCGCATCGTCCATCACGTAGACCACATTCAAGGACGGTTGGCTGGCCGCCACAGCGGCGGCCACCGCTGCGATTTGGCTGTGTAATCCGCAACAGACGACGGGTGTGCCGGAGAGCGTTGTTGAATCCGCCATGACGGCATGGTGTGGTGACGCAGGCTCTTCGACGGCCAGCACGGAGTGCTGCGCGGGAGTGTACCGCAGCCGCATGATATGGCCATCCAGTGTGGGATTGACGGCGTGCGCCGAGGCGTTGTACATGACGAAGTCATATCCGCCGGATCCCAACTCCAGATGGGTGGCTGTCGCATTCAAGACCACGCGGTCACCCGGACCAACCTCGCCGGTTATCGATGTCTGGTTAAATGCCAACCGTTCCGTTCCGGCAACCATCACACCGATCTCTTGCACGCCATACTGACTGCGGACGATGCGCGTCACGGCTCCCATGACTGTATGGATCATGGGATCAACTCCGTAGAGGCTTGAATGATACGAATGATCTGTTCACAACTCAACAGCAGATCGTCGAGTGATGCCGTCTCACCCGGGGTATGGATCGCCCCCATGGCGCCGGCCAGCACCACCGACGGAATGCCCTGTGTATTGAACACATTGGCGTCGCTGCCCCCGCCGGTAGCAATCGGGACGAATGGAATGCCCATTCGGTCACAGGCCAGCCGGGTCAACCGGGCCGGATAACACTCGTCTGTCAGGTGATAGGCTTCATACTCGCGGGTCAGCGTGATGCGTACGGTTGCGCCCGTCTGCTCACACGCCGCAATCGCCGCCTGTTGCATGTGATCCGTTACAGACTTCAGCCTGTCCGGATTGTGGCTTCGCGCTTCGGTCAGCAACTCAGCATGATCGCTGACAATGTTCACGGCGGAACCGCCATGTATCACGCCCACATTCGCAGTGGTGTCCGCATCCAACCTTCCCAAATCCATCCCAGCCACCGCCAGCGCGGCAGTCCGGTTGGCGTCGACACCCTTTTCGGGTTCAATCCCTGCATGGGCGCTCTTTCCGGTGAAGACAAACTCAATGACATCATGTGTCGGAGCCCGCAGCACCGTGCGACCTATCGGGGCGCTGGTGTCAATGACGAAACCGCAACGTGCTGCCGAGAGATCAAAACCGCATGAGGCCGCACCCTTGAGGCCGATCTCTTCGGCGATCGTGAACAGGATAAGCAACTCCCCATGCGGTGCAGAGGCCTGCAAGAGAGCGTCTACGGCCGCCGTGATGGCGCAGATGCCGGCACGGTCATCGGCGCCAAGCACTTCGCCTCCATTGGATCGGAAGCAGCGGTCCTCATCCAGCCGGGCGCTGGTGGTTGGGCGTACAGTATCCATATGGGCGCTGAACAGCAACGTCGGCAGATCGGGATCCGTCGCGGGAATGCGGATCAAGACGTTGCCGACATCACCATGCACTGAACTGGCGGCGTCATCTGTCATCACACTGAGTTGATGGCTGGCCGCCCACCGGGTGATCCAGTCAGCGACGATGCTTTCGTGACCGGATGTTGCACACAAAGCGCACAGGTCCAGGAATCGTTCGGTGACGACGCTGGGCTGAACCTTCATCGGGTGACCGTTACCTTGCTCAAGCCGCGAGGATGGTCGGGGTCTAGACCGCGTGTATGGGACAGCGCACAGGCGAACCTTTGGGCCGCCACCGCGTACACGATTGGTGTAATCCGTTCGTCCGAACACGCCGGCATAGGCAGCGTGCGCGTGGCGCCGGCGAAGTCATCAGGGGTATCGGTGAACACCAGGGATTCCGCGTGACGGTCACACAACTGCTGGTGCAGAGTGCGCATCGAAGGGTACGCGGCCCCTGACGGCGCAAACAGGAAGCAGGGAAAGCCGCTGTCAACAATCGCGATAGGACCGTGCAGGAAGTCGGCTGCCGAGTAGGCCTTGGCGATGACGTAACACGTTTCAATCAGTTTCAACGCCGCCTCTAAAGCGGTGGAGTAGTTGTAACCCCGACCAAGCGATACGCAGGCCGGCATGTAACGGTATCGTTCGACTGCCGCGTCAATAGCGGCGCTGTGCGTCAGTACGGCCTGTACACAGTCGGCGGCTTCATGCAGCGAGTCGATGTGGTGTTCGCCTTGCAGTGACGAGACAAGCCCGTGGAGTACGGCCAGCGAGGCCGTATAGGTCTTCGTGGCGGCTACGCTGCGCTCTGGACCCGCGCACAGATCCAAATGGTGTGCAGCCATTTGTGCGACCGGCGACGCCGGATCATTGGTTACGGCGATGGTGACCGCACCCGACTGGCGGGCAGCCTGCAGGACTTCAAGTACATCTTGGGCATGGCCTGATTGGCTGATCCCGATGGCCAGCGTATGCCGAAGGTCGACGGTGCTGTGATACAGCGTGGCCGTGGATGGCGCCGCCAGCGATACAGGCCAACCCGTTTGGGTTTCGAAACGGTATTTGGCGAACTGCGCCGCATTGTCGGATGTGCCTCGCGCCGCGATGATCACGCAACGCACCGGGTTACGGTGAACATCCTGAACAACCGGTGCAAGGGATGCCGGCAGTCGGTCGGCAATCTGATGCAGCATGCCGGCCTGCTCCAGAATCTCTTGACTCATTAAGTTGCTGATGATCATCGCGCGCCCAAGTGCATCATCTCACGGACTTCCTGCATGGTGGCCTGAGCCGTCGCGCGCGCCTTGTCTGCTCCGGCTGCAAGGATATCATCCAATGCTCTCGGTTTGGCTTCAAGAGCCGCACGCCGTTCCCGGATAGGATCCAGTACCCCGTTTAACGCCCCGCACAGTTGCTTTTTGCAGTCTACACAACCCCGGCTGCCGGCTTTACACTCGGACTCGATAGATTCAGCGACGTCACGGTTGTACACGGTGTGCAGCGCAAACACCACACATCCTTCCGGGTGTCCCGGGTCGTTCTTGCGTATCTTTTGAGGGTCTGTATAAGCATTGCGGATCTTGGTGTTAACGGTGGCTTCGTCATCGCTGATATAGATGGCGTTGTCGTAAGATTTGCTCATCTTGCGACCGTCCAGCCCGGGCAACTTGGGAGCGTGGTTCAACACAGGCTGACAATCTGGAAACAGGGAGCCGTACAGGTAGTTGAAACGCCGGCCGACCTCACGGGTCAGTTCCAAGTGCGGTATCTGATCCTCACCAACAGGGACGGCTTCGGCTTTATAGATCAGGATATCTGCAGCCTGCAGCACGGGGTATCCCAGCAGACCGTACGAAGCGATCTCTATCTGCAGATTGTCGCGCTTCTCTTTGTAAGTCGGCACACGTTCCAGCCATCCCAGCGGTGTGATCATGCTGAGCAGCAGGTGCAGTTCTGCGTGTTCCTTGACATCCGACTGCACGAAGATGGCGGATCGTTCCGGATCAAGTCCGGCGGCGACAAAATCTAACGCCACCTTGCGTACGTTAACCGGTATCTCAGCTGTCCGATCCGCCATGGTTGTCAGGGCATGCCAATCCACTATGCAGAAATAGGCATCGTATTGGTTCTGCAAAGTGACCCATGTACGCAGCACCTCCAAGTTGCCCAGATGGAGCGTGCCAGTCGGTTGCATGCCACTTAAGAGACGTTTCATGAAGCGGGGGAGTCCTCTCTTTCCTGCGGGGATAGCGCTGTCAGTGTATCGCTGAGACAGCATGTGCGTCAACAGAGAGGCCCCCGCCTAACTGGCGGAGGCCTCTGGAGCTTGTGTGGTTAGCGGCTATACACGCACAGCTTCTGTGGCGCCGATCTGACGCAGCTTCTTGATGGCGCGGAGTTCGATCTGGCGAACCCGTTCCCGAGTGACACCCATCAACGCTCCCACTTCCTCCAGTGTATGCGCGTAGCCATCTTTCAGGCCGAATCGAAGCCGGATCACATCCTGCTCGCGCTTGCCCAGATGCTTCAGCACATTCTCGATCTCCTCACGGCGGATCATTGAGTTGGTGACGTCATCAGGCACGGGTGTGTTTTCGGTTTCAATGAAATCACCCAGCGTCGAGTTGTCCTTCTCTCCAACCGGCGTGTCGATTGAGATCGGATCGTTCGATACACGCAGCACCTCTTCCACCCTGTCAGTGGACATGTCAAGCAAAGCGGCGACCTCTTCGGTGGTGGGATCACGCTGCAGTTCCTGTCGCAGCGCATTGCTGGCCTTGACCACCCGTTGAATGATCTCCGCCACATATACGGGAATGCGGATGGTGCGGCTCTGGTTGATGATCGCCCTTGCGATCGCACGTCGGATCCACCAGGTGGCGTAGGTGCTGAAACGGAATCCCCGTGTCCAGTCATACTTCTCCACGGCACGGATCAACCCCAGGTTGCCTTCTTGAATGAGGTCAGGAAGGGTGATGCCACGGCTGGTATACCGTCGGGCAATCGAAACGACCAGTCTGAGGTTGCTCTCGATGAGGCGTGTCTTCGCTTCGTCGTCGCCCTGCGCCACCCGCTGCGCCAGCCGAATCTCCTCTTCGAAAGTCAACAGGCGGCTGCGTCTGGCCTGGCGCATCCACAGCTGAACTTCCTCGTCTTTGTTACAATGGTCGGCAACCAGCACTTCCAGAGCGGTATCTGTGGTTGCTGCCAGCGCTTCGTCGGAGATCGCGATTTCCTCATCCGGTGTGACGAGTTCCTCGTCGATTGGTTCAGCGGCAGTCGAGACGGGGACGGGCTCCACCGCGGCCCTGCTGTCAGTGGTCGAATGTCGTGCAGCCATTCTACAGCCTCCTGAACGATGATCGCTCATCGGGATTCATATAGTTAGACCCGTTCAGGAGGCTGTACGATTCATGCAAACGTCGGAATTCCGACTGAATTAGTGGAAATTGTCGGCAAATCAGGTCTCCTGATCGCGTTCCTTCCTTAACATTCGCTTCAGGATCTTGCCTGCGGCAGACTTGGGCAGGGTTTCCCGAAACTCCACACGTCTGGGAACCTTGTAGGCAGCCAACTGCTCTCGACAATGCCGGATGATGTCTCGTGAAGTGGCCTCAGTTTCCGGTTTCAGCACGACATAGGCCACCGGCACCTCACCGCGGAGCGCGTCATACTCCCCAATGACCGCACATTCCATGATGGCCGGATGATGCAGTAACACCTCTTCGACTTCACGGGGATAGACATTGAGTCCGCCGACAAGCAACATGTCCTTCTTGCGGTCTACGATGTAGAAGTACCCGTCTTCATCTTCATGGCCCATATCGCCGGTGTGGTACCAGCCGCCGCGCATCGCTTCCGCCGTGGCCTCGGGTTGGTTGTGGTAACCCAGCATGACGTTGTCGCCTCGCACCACGATCTCACCCACCTCGCCAAGCGGCAATTCGTTATCTTGGTCGTCCACGATGCGCATCTCCACGCCAGGCAACGCCGGGCCGATGCTGCCGGGTTTACGCACCCCGTACAAAGGATTTACGGAGGTTACCGGCGAGCACTCCGTGGGGCCGTCTCCCTCAAGTACGGGAACACCGAAACGCGTCTCAAAGGCCTGCATCACAGCTACAGGCATCGGTGCTCCCCCCGAGATGCATACCCGCAGTGAGGAAAGGTCGTTCTGGTACCGGTCGGCCATGTACAACAGCGCCGTGAACATCGATGGCACCGCAGGCAATATGGTTACCCTGTGATGTTCGATGGTCTCCATCACCCCTCCTGGGGTGAATTTCTCCAGGATGCTCATGGCGGCGCCGGCTCGCAACACCAGATGCATGCACGCAGTGGCTGCGAATGCGTGGAACAACGGCAGCACCGCGAGCATTACGTCCTGGTTGTTGATGGCGAATGCGGACTCGGACTGTTTGCTGTTGGATACCAGGTTGTGATGGGACAGCATGCAGCCTTTCGGACGTCCAGTGGTGCCCGATGTGTATAGAAACACGGCCGGGTGCGTGGCCGGATCAAACGAGGGCAACGTGGGGGTGGCAGAGCGGGTTAGCGCATCGAAAGACAGGACACCCGGCTGTTCGCCGCCGGTGCTGACGATCATTTGCAGGGAGGGCACGGCCTTACGAGCGCTGAGTATGGGCTCGATCGCTTCGGGAAACGTGACGACGCCCTTAACCGCTGCATCATTCCAGATGTAGCCCAGTTCATCGGGCCTTAACAACGGATTGGCCGGTACCGCGATGACACCCGCTGCTGCGCAGCCATAATAAGCGATGGGGAACTGAGGCATGTTCGGCATCAACAGCGCCAAGCGGTCT
The DNA here is from genome assembly GCA_964535125.1 of uncultured bacterium. Classification (GTDB taxonomy): domain Bacteria; phylum Armatimonadota; class HRBIN16; order HRBIN16; family HRBIN16; genus CAZHSN01. The sequence continues at coordinate 11,652 of CAZHSN010000059.1, read as the reverse complement.
CCGACGGTAAATCCCTGTTGCTGCAGTCCGCCGGCGAATCCAAGAACAGCGGCCTGGAATTGTGAGTAGGTGAGGCTCATGTCGTGGAACAACAGGGCGGGGCGGTCGGCGTTCCTGTCGGTGGTGACGCACAGTTGTTCAAACAGATTCATCGCAGTCCCTCCGTTGGATGACGTTGTCAGGCGCGCGGGCCTTGCGGTGGCGATGCCGCTGCATCCGATGCTGACGCAGGCGCCCGACGGCGGACTGCATCTGTGACCGCTATGGTGTAGATGGCCACCAGCATGGCAATCAACACGACTTGGCCGGTGGTGACGTGCTGTAGAGAAGCCATATCGGGTGTGCTGAAGATCAAAGAGGCCACGGTAACAAGCCACATGCCGCACAGCAACACCCCTGCGGGCAGACGCCCCATCAGCATCTGAGGCAACCCCGGGATCATCATCGAGACCAGGAAGTTGAGCGTCGGGGTACCCACGATAATGGATGGAGGCGGGGGTGGAGCCTGGAGCCCTGTCTGCTTCAGGATCAACGTGGCCATCTTGCGCTCGGCAGATATATGCTGCGGTGATGTGCTGTCAGAGGCGTTCATCACCTTGCGGTACGTGTTGATTGCCTCATCCACACTGTGCAGTTCCGCGAGCACATCGGCATGCAGTTCCAGTGCTTCGGCATCATCCGGGATCAGTTCGAGCGCTTCCCGGAGGGTGCGTTCGGCTTCGGTGTAGCTGTGCCGGAGAACGCCCAGCCGCGCAGCGCGCAGCTTCAGATCAAAAGCCTCGCGCTGAGATGGATCAGTTGGTGCTGGCATCCTGTCCACTATACATGCCGGGCATCTTTTGCCATAAGGCTTCTATCTGGTAGCGGTCACGCTGCTCCGGCGACATGATATGCACGACTACATCGCCGTAATCAATCACGATCCATTCGGTGTTAGGATAGCCTTCATTCTGCAGCTGCCGAACGCCTTTGGACTCCATGACTTCAAGGATCTTATCTGCGATCGCCCGCATCTGCACGTTGCTGCGGCCGCTGAAGAGGGCAAAATAGTCGGCCACCAGGCTCTTTCCTGTCAGACTGATCACCTGTGGGTTTTCAGCCTTCACCTGGTCTGCCGCGTCCAGGATGATTTCCAGCTTTTCATCGGCTGTCAATGCGTCATACACTCCTTTAGAGTCCGTATAGACTCCCGATATCATTGTACGCCGTGCGGTGGCCTGTGATGCGTTCAGCGTGTGTGTGATGGCTGCGCCACCACAGTCGGCGGATTCGTTGAGGCAGGGAAGCCATTCTGACTGGACAGATGAAGCCCGGCCGCGAATCCGCACAGGGTGGCGATGAGATACGGAAGCACCCTGGCAAACACGATACGCAGATTGACCATAAACTACTGAACTCCTGGCGACTGCATGTACAGCTTGTGTTTGATAATGTATCGGAAAACCGGGTCCGGTACAAGGTAGCGTATGGACTGCATGGCGGCGCACCGTGCCCGTATTTCGCTGCTGGACAGATCCAGCCGGGGCGAAGGCAACGTGTCGACATAGGGAGTCAGCCACTCGGCCGCCTGTGTGATATCTACCCCAGGCCGTTGGGCCACCAGCAGCCGGGCGTGTTGCACGATCCGCTCCGGATGTCGCCATGCAGGCAACTGCAGCAGGGAGTCCGCGCCGATCAACAGCCAAAGCGTGTCGTCAGGATGGCTTTGATGCCAGAGATCCAGCGTGACCCAGGTGTAAGATGGCCCGTCACGCTCCAATTCGATGGGCGACACCACAAAGCCGTTTACCCGCTGGACAGCCAGTTGAAGCATGTGGAAGCGGTGTTCAGCAGACGCATACAGCCCCAATCGTTTATGCGGGGGCACGCCGCATGGGACGAACACCACCTGATCGAATCTCGCGTCGCTTAGTGCGGCGTAAGCGACCGCCAGATGAGCCTGATGGATGGGATCAAAGCTGCCTCCGTAGAGAACGGTGCGCATCCGTACAGGCTCTTAGCAGGAGGGATCCGGACTCGATTCCGTCCAAAAGCCCAGTTTTCGGAAGCGATCATATCGGCGCCTGATCAACTCATCACCGGATTTGGACTCCAATGAACAGAGCTCTTTGTAGAGGCAGTCTCCCAAAAGATGCGCTGCTGCGGTGGGATCGCGGTGCGCTCCACCGAGTGGTTCCTGAACGATTGCATCGATGATGCCGAACTCCAAGGCGTCTGCAGCGGTCAGACGCAGTGCCGATGCCGCTTCGGCTGCCCTGCTGGGGTTTCGCCACAGAATGGCGGCGCAACCCTCTGGCGGAATGACTGAATAGATAGCATTTTCCTGCATCAGTACCGTGTTGGCGACAGCCAGTCCCAGCGCACCTCCGCTGCCGCCTTCACCGATGACTGCCGTAACGACAGGCACCCGTAGAGAAGACATGTGGCATAGACTTTCAGCGATAGCCCAAGAGATGCCGCGAGATTCACTTTCTACGCCGGGATCTGCGGCGGGGGTATCAACGAGTGTGATGATTGGCGTATCAAAGCGCTCCGCCATGCTCATCAGGCGCATGGCCTTCCGATATCCTTCAGGACGAGCCATGCCGAAGTTGCGCAGTTGGCGTTCCTTCAGATCGCGGCCCTTCTGTTGGCCGATCACCACCACTTTGGTGCCACGAAGCCATCCGATGCCGCCGATGATGGAGCGGTCATCAGCGGCCAACCGGTCACCGTGCAGTTCCGTGAACTCATCAAACAGACTCTGAATGTAGTCGCCTGAATACGGGCGCTGAGGATGACGCGCCAGCAGGACGCGGTCCCATGGAGTCAACTGTGCGAATATCTGCTCCAGCAGTTCACTGCGGCGCTGTTCCAACTGAGCGATCAACTGCGCCTGTTCCTCAGTACGCGGACCGGTCAGTGAGCGCAACCGGCTGATATTGGCATCCAGTTCGGCGATGGGGCGTTCGAAATCCAGAACGTTAGACATTGGTACCGCCTTTGTGCATGAACCGCAGCAGTCTGGACAACACGGTCCGCATGTCGCGCCGGAACACCACCATGTCGATCATTCCGTGTTCCATCTGGTACTCTGCGGACTGGAAATTGGACGGTGTGCGTGTTACCTGCGCCTGTTGCGCGACGCGCTGACCTGCAAAGCCGATTAAAGCGCCCGGTTCCGCGATGATTACATCCGCGACGGATGCGTAACTGGCCAGTACTCCGGCCATAGCCGGGTCACACAGGACGCTGATATAGGGAACGCCGGCCTCACGCATGCGTTGCACCGCTGCACAGGTGCGGGCCATCTGCATCAGCGACATCAGCCCCTCTTGCATGCGTGCGCCGCCCGAAGATGCAAAACTCACGAATGGCAACTGCTTGTCGATGGCCATCTCCATGGCGCGGACCAGGCGTTCGCCGCAGGCGCCTCCCATGCTGCCGCCCATGAAGCCGAACTCGGCACTGGCGATCACAAACGGCAGCGTCTGCATGGTGGCCACACCGGTAACCACCGACTCGTTGCTGCCGGTTGCCAGCATTGACGAAGCCAGTTTGTTCTTGTACTCCGGAAAGCCTAGCCCGTCAACGGCAACCACATGGTGGTTTGTCTCTTGAAAGCTGCCCGCATCCACAACCAGATCGATGCGTTCTCTGGCGGAGAGACGGTGATGGTGCCCACACGAGGGGCACACCTTGAACGTACGCTCGAAGTCAGGGGTGAACAGGATTTTGCGGCATCGTATGCACTTCACCCAGTTACCCGCTGGCGGCGCGTTGCGGTCGGATGTCGGCTGTGTGTGTGTCATCATCACTTTTCCATGGCGTGGTTTATACTGCCTTGTGTTATTCTATCCGACAAGCGCATCGTTTTGACTGCGCAATTCGGCATGGAGGCGCTATCATTGTCACGGATGACCAAAAACGAGGTGGCGACATGAGCATCGACGACATACGTATGCAGATAGACCGGCTGGATGCCGCATTGCTGGAAATGATCAACCAACGGGCCCAATTGGCACGGCAGATCGGGCAGTTGAAAGGTGCTAGCGGCGGTGTCGTCTACCAGCCTGAACGGGAGCAGGCCGTACTGCAGCGCGTAGAGGCATGCAACACGGGGCCGCTCAGTTCCGAGTCGGTTCAACGGTTGTTCACAGAGATCATGTCTGCCTGTCGTTCTACCGAACGCCGCCTCAGTGTCGGGTATTGGGGGCCTGAGGGTTCGTTCAGCCATCAGGCTGCCGTGCAACGCTTCGGCCATGACACCGACCTGCAAGCGCTTTCGTCAATCACTGAGGTGTTCGACCAAGTGGACCGCAAGAAGTGCGACTATGGAGTTGTTCCTGTAGAGAACAGCACTGCCGGGGTCATTCCGGAGACCTTGGACCGGTTGGCCGGAGGCATGGCGCGCATCGTGTGCGAAGTTGCTCTACCCATTCATCATTGTCTGGCGTCGCATGCCCCGCTGGATGAAGTGTCCGTGGTGTATACAGGTGTTCAACCGCTGGCCCAATGCCGCGGCTGGTTACGCGCAAATCTTCCGCTGGCTGCCATCACGGAGGTGACCACCTCATCACGAGCCGCCGAGATGGCCGGACATGAACGCCTGGCCGGTGCGATCACCAATACACTGGCCGCGTCGCTGCATGGGCTGCCCGTTCGCGCCGCCAATATTGAGGACGCCGTGGGCAACGTCACCCGGTTCGCGGTCATCGGTCACCAACAAACCGCGCGTACCGGGCGTGACAAGACTTCTATCACATTTCGTGTCCGGAACCGGCCAGGGGCGCTGTTCCGTGCGTTGGCGTCGTTCGATGCATACAGCGTGAACATGACGATGATCCAAAGCAGACCCGTCGCCGTTTCACCGGGCGAATATACGTTTCATCTGGATTTGGAGGGGCATGTGACAGATGCACCGTTGGCGCGTGCGATTGACATGCTGGAGTCGGGCGGTGTGGAAATCAGAGTGTTGGGGTCCTATCCGATCTTCGACTAGGCCCATTGGTGGTGTTTTTCAGAATGTCAGTATTGCATTGACAAAATATGCTGATGCGTGTCAATGCTGTCGACTCGTCTGATTGGGTCATGTTATTTGGGTTATTAGCAGACTGAACACGCTTAGCAGCCCGAATTTGGCCTGCAATTTCCGTGTATCCGGTCAAAAGGGATGGACAGGTTTGCATGTTGTCTGTATAATAGCGCCATATCACCGGTTGACCATTCGAACCGTTTCATTCATTCATACCGACGAATGAGAGGGCCGGTGGGTTCTACCCCGAGACCGCAAGGAGGTTGTGCATGCAAGTCGGAACCGTTAAATGGTTCAATGACGCCAAAGGTTACGGTTTCATCGAGACGGATGAGGGGAAGGACGTATTCGTCCATTTCTCAGCTATCCAGATGAACGGACACAAGACCCTTCAAGAGGGTCAGAAAGTTCAGTTCGAAGTCGTCGATGGCGCTAAAGGGCCGCAGGCAGCACAGGTGATGCCGGTTTAACGTCCGGCCGTCAATCCATTCATCATTGTCGCTACAGTAATTCCGGCACTGAAGCGCATCAACAGGAAAACGCCGTTGGACAATGTCCAACGGCGTTTTCCTGTCAGGGAACTGATGATGAATCCGAATCGTAGTACCTGTTAGAATGCAGTGGCGCAGCAAACAGACCTGTGCCCGTAGGTTCCAACATCAGGAGATGCCCACGTCATGAATCGAAACCTAATGCTCATCGGGTGTACAGCGGTCACGGCCTTGGCGCTGGTCGGGTGCGGACCCAAGCCCGTCGGTACTGTAAATGGCCAGAAGATCAATCAAGAAGAGTACATCCGCACGTTGGAGCGCGTGCCCGTCACAGTGGGTGTGGACCCGAACGGCCGACCGGTCAGCGTGCAGGCGGGATACTATGCGCTGCGCAATCTGGTTGATCGGCATCTGGTGATGGAACTGGCCGAAAAAGAGAAGGTCTTGCCCACCAAAGAAGAGATTGACGCCGAGTACAAACGGCTTTCGAAGCAAGCTGACTTCACGAAGAACTTGAGCCGGCTGGGATATACCCCGGAACTGTTCAAGAAGGATCTTGAACTGGAGATGGCCAAGTACAACCTGCGAACCAAGGGTATTACGCTGACCGATGCCCAGATCAAAGAGGAATACGAAAAGACCAAGTCAACGGCGTTCACCATCCCGGCGGCCGTGCGGATAGCCATGATCAATGTGGATAGCCAGAAGGACAAAGACGCTGTGGTGAAGCAGTTGGCAGCCGGCGATGACTTTGGCTCTTTGGCCAGCAAGTACTCGACAGATCCAAATGCGAAAACGCGCGGCGGCAGGGTAGACCGCTGGTTCACAGCCGCCGAACTGGGGCCGGACCTTTGGAGCAGCAGCAGCAAGGCCAAAGTGAACGAAGTGTTGCCGCCGTTACAGTTGGGCACCCCCAAAGAACCCACCTGGCTGTTTATTAAGATTCTGAACAAGCGTGAGGCCCAGGTACGCCGATTTGAGGATGTGAAGCCTGAACTGGAACGGGTGATGAAACTGGAGCGCAGCAAGCGCAACTTGGATGAAGAACTGCGAACGTTGCGTACTTCAGCCAATGTTGAGTTCACCATCAAGCGCTATGATAAGGACTGGAAAGACGCCGTCAAGAAGGCCGAATAAACCGAACCCGAAACCAGGTATATGAGGGCTGACCAATCCGGTCAGCCCCTTTTTCTTAGCGGCTAAGTTCGGTGATCAGGCCCTGAGCTACCATCATCAGAGACGTGAGCGCCTCTGCTGCCTGGTGGCGTTCAGAAGGTGTCATATCGGATGGTCTGATCTCGCTGAGAGCGGCAATCGCCCGCGTGATCGGATCACCGATTACTGTGGTGCGCGGTTCGTGCGCCTCGCGAGGTGGTCTGGGCGTGCTCCAGTCGTCGCGCGTGCGGCTAAGCACTGTCTCCGCCTCATCGGGCGTATCGCGAAGCGCACGCACCAGACGCCCCGTCTCTTCTCCGGTCAGCCCTTCTGAACGGACCTTTTCGACCACTCGTTGTTGAAGATCCTCATGGTCGTTCAGTTGTGTCAGGTATCGGGCGTGCTTCTCTGTCAGTGATCCATCGCCACCCCGGGTGACCACTTGCTGGCCGATTTCGGTCGGCAGATCCAACAGGCTCAAGGCATAGGCCACCGTGCGCTCACTCAGTCCCAGTCGGGATCCCAGTTCGCGGTTGGTCAGGTGGAGCGCGCTCTTCAGCCGGTCCAGCGCGCGGGCGCGATCCAACGGACTGAGCTCTTCCCGCTGCAGGTTTTCCACCAGCTGTTCCGTGACGATGTCGTCCAGCTCGACTTCGCGCACCAGACAGGGAATCTCGGTCAGACCAGCCAACTGCGCTGCCCGCCAGCGCCGTTCACCCACAACTATGCGGAACATGCCGCTGCCGGGGACCGGGCGCACTACGATGGGCTGAAGCAGTCCGTGCTGACGGATGCTGTCGCTCAACCCTTGCAGCGCTTCGTCGTCATGCTGACGCCGTGGCTGCTCCGGATCCAGCAGAATGGTATCCAGTTCAATCATCTGTAATGTCATACGCGGGTCCTCCGAAGCGGTGTAATCAGTTACGCCGACATCAGTGTACCGGCAACGCCTGTCGAGCGGCTCTACAGATGGGTATCATGGCAGTATGCACAGACCGACACTCCGGGAGATCATCTTACATGCTACTGATCGTTGATGGGCACAGTGTGCTGTTTCGGGCTTTCTATGCGGGACGGATGTTGACAACCCGCAACGGCCGGCCAACGAATGCTGTGTTGGGTTTTGTGAACATGCTGTTGTCATTACTTGATGCGCGTCATCCGGACCGGGTGGCTGTGGTGTTTGACATGCGCGCACCTACGTTTAGACATGAGCTATACCCGGAGTACAAGGGGACCCGAAAACCGGCGCCTCCGGAGTTCCACCCTCAGGTGGACTACACGCGCGCTATACTCGACGCCATGCGGGTGCCTGTCTATGGTGTGGAAGGGTATGAAGCGGACGACGTCATCGGCACATTGGCCTGCTCAGGCGAACGCGATGGCGACCGGGTGTTGATCCTGTCCAGCGACATGGACACACTGCAACTGGTCACAGAGCAGATACATGTACTCGCTCCCGTCAAGGGCATTTCAGAAATGGTCGAGTATGATCCCCGCGAAGTCGTGCGCAAGCTGGGTGTGGAACCGCGTCGGGTGACCGACTTGAAAGCGCTCAAAGGGGATTCATCCGACAACATTCCTGGTGTGCCCGGTGTTGGGGAGAAAGCGGCCGCTGAGTTGTTGTCCCAGTTTGGCGATGTGGAGCAGTTGGCAGCCAGTGTGGAGCAGATCCGTCCGGACCGGCGCCGCTCACTGGTGGAAGCGCATCTGCATGTGATCCCCCTCTGGAAGCGGTTGGCAACCATCGACTGTCAAGTCCCGGGGGTGATCCTCCCGGAGCCGTGGTCCCGCGAATCGTTGTACACACAAGGCGTGTATGCAGTCCTCGATGACTTTGAACTGCGTTCCATTCGTACCAGGCTGCAGAAGGAAGCAGGGCAGGCGCAGTCCATATCTCCGGCACAAGCGCCGACTCGGACAGCGCCTGTGCGCGCCGAGGCATCCGTTACCGTGTTGCAGGATACCGTCAGCGGCGATTGGATGGATGCGATCAAAGACGCCGCACGGCTGGGAGTGTGTGCGGCGCGTGTTGCGAATGCGGTCCCCGGACAGCTGGCGAGACTGGCCGTCTGTGTGGATGGGGTTCGATCTGTGTGGGCTGATCATCCGGAGGCGATCGACCATCTGCTGTCCGCCATATGCGCCAATGCGCAAGCCATGGTCTGCTGCGCCGATGCGAAAACATTGGCTGCTGCGTGCCTGTGTCGTGGCCTTTTGGCCGGCCGATTCTTCGACCCGTTGCTGGCAGCCTACGTTCTGGATCCGGGGCGCTCCCGGTATACGCTTGAGGATCTGTCCGCAGCACGGCTGGATTGTGATCTGCCGATACTGGATGGCCCCGCCACCGATGCGGATCGAGCGTGCGCGGCGCTGCGGCTGTATGATCCGCTGACGGCTGAACTGAAAGCTACCGGGTTGTCGGATGTCGCAGAGTCGATGGAGTATCCGTTGATACCGGTGCTGGCGTCGATGGAACGGTACGGGATCGCCGTCGACATCGGCTATCTCGGTGAACTGTCGGATCGGCTTGCCGCGCAGCAGTCGGCCCTTGAGTCTGTGATCCATGAGATGGCGGGACGCCCGTTCACCATCAGTTCACCCAAGCAACTGGGTGAGGTGTTGTTCGGTGAACTGGGTTTACCGTCCGGACGCAAGACGTCAAAGGGCGCATGGTCGACAGACGCCGAAGTACTGGAAGGCTTGGCGGCGCAGTATCCCATATGCCGGCTCGTGTTGGATTACCGTGAGACGAGCAAGCTGCGCAGCACCTACGTGGATGTTTTGCCAAAACTGGTCAATCCGGCTACAGGACGTATCCATGCCAGCTTCAACCAGACCGTTACCGCTACGGGGCGGCTGTCCTGCAGCGATCCGAATCTACAGAACATACCCATACGTACCGAGGCGGGACGTGCAGTGCGCCGGGCGTTCGTTGCACCCCCGGGGCGATGCCTGATCTCAGCGGACTATTCCCAGATCGAACTGCGCCTGCTGGCGCATGCCAGTCAGGATACCCGTCTGCTCGCTGCGTTTCATGCCGGTCAAGACATCCACCGGGCGACAGCGTCCATCCTCTTTGGAGTTCCCCCTGATCAAGTGACGGACTCGATGAGGCGGGTGGCGAAGACGGTGAACTTTGGCGTGCTGTATGGGCAGACCGACTTCGGTCTATCTCAGTCATTGGGGATCCCTGTGGGTGAGGCCAAGCGGTTCATCGAGGACTACTTCAGGCGCTTTCCCGGTATCCGCGGTTACATGGATCGGACACTGACACAGGCGCGGGAGTTGGGCTATGTCGAAACACCGTTCGGGCGCAGACGACACATCACTGATATCCGCAGCAGTAATCGCAATGTCCGCCAGGGTGCTGAGCGCGCAGCCGCAAACACCCCCCTGCAGGGAGGAGCGGCCGACATTATTAAGAGGGCGATGATCCGCCTGTGGCACGCGCTGGGGGAACAGGTTCCTGACGCTTGGCTGCTGCTGCAGGTACACGACGACTTGGTAGTAGAAGCGCCTGAGCCTGAAGTGTCACGTGTGGCCGCCATCATGAAGGATCACATGGAGTCCGCTGCGTCTCTGGATGTGCCATTGATTGTCGACATTAAGTCTGGACGTAACTGGGAAGAGATGGTTCCGTGGGAAATTGGGTGATCACAGGACCACGGGTGCGTCCAAGTGTGTTACCATATGTTGCGTATACATCTAACCACCGGGTGATGTATTAGCTGGCCTGCGCGGCGTGGTGGCACGCTGTGGGACCCGGGCAGGCGCCAAACGACCGAGGAGAGTTCATCGTAACATGTCTGACGAGTTCACCGCTCACACCGATCTGCCAGGCGGCCAGAACGAATCCGCCCATACTGACGAGATGGATGAGTTTGCCCGCGCCATGGAGCAGTTGACACCGGCTGACCATGATGTATCCAATCAGATCCGCCCCGGGTTGATCGTCCCCGGTACGGTTGTGCATGTCGACCGAGAGGGTGTTCTGGTCGATATCGGAGCCAAGTCGGAAGGCGTGATCAAGCCGGAGGAACTGACGGGCGTACCCACGCAGTCCCCCGAGGAACTGGTGAAAGTGGGAGACCGGATCGAGGTGTATGTGCTTCGCGTAAACGGCGAAGACGGTCAGATTCAGCTCTCCAAACGGCGTGCCGATTTTGATGTCATCTGGAAGCACATGGATGACTATATGCAGGCGCATGAGACGATCACCGGACGGGTTCGCGAGCGCGTCAAGGGCGGACTGATCGTTGACGTGGGGGTCCGTGGATTCGTGCCCGCATCGCAGGTGGGTACCCAGCGAGGCCGCGTGTCCGATGCGATGCTTGAGTCATTGGTTGGCCAGGAAGTCCCGCTCAAGGTCATCGAAGTAGACCGCAACAAGCGAAAAGTGGTGCTCTCGCACCGGCAGGCTGCGGAAGAGCAGCGTGAAGCGCAGCGCAAAGAGCTGATGAACACGATTGCCGAAGGGTCAGTGCTTGAGGGCACTGTACGCCGGATCGTGGATTACGGTGTGTTCATTGATCTGGGCGGTGTGGACGGACTGTTGCACATCAGCGAAATATCCTGGAAGCGGATACAACGCCCCAGCGATGTGATGAAAGAGGGCGACAAGGTCACCGTTCAGGTGCTGCGTATCAACCCCGAGACCAACAAGATCTCACTGGGCATGAAGCAACTCACACCGGATCCATGGATCGGCGCCGAGCAGGCGTTCTACCCGGATCAGGTGGTTCATGGGCGCATCGTGCGTCTCGCCCCGTTCGGCGCGATAGTCGAACTGGAAGGCGGGCTGGAAGCCACCATCCCCAATTCGGAGTTAGGGCCCCGCAAGGTACGATCAGCCGCAGACGCTGTGAATGAAGGGGATGAAGTCAGCGCCTTGGTGCTTCATGTGAACGCCAATGAACGCCGGATGACACTGAGCAGTCGCGCGCTGCAGCGCAAGCTGGAAGAGCGTGAAGAGAGCCGCAATGTGGAGCG